>JAPLLF010000793.1 GCA_026387715.1 Pseudomonadota bacterium | reverse complement strand
TTGCGCACCGCGTCGAACACGGCCGGCGGCGACAGCGTCTCGAACGCGGTGTCGGGTCGGGCGGCGGTGGGGAACCGCTGCCACGCGGGGGCACCGTTGTTGGGCTTGCTCGCATCGGCGGTCAGCGGGAACACGCCCATGTGCCCCCACAGCTCCATCGACGTCAGCTCGATCGACGAGAAGCCGGCTGCGAACTTCTCCGCGCCGAGCGCGGTGATCTCCGTCGAGAAGTCGCCGACCCACTCGTGGTCGGAGCGCACCGGCAGCTCGAGGCCATCGGCGATCGCCTGCGCGACCTTGTCCTTGCCGTCGTCGTTGGAGTCGTTGCTGCGCGACGTGTGGACGTGGAAGTCGCCGCACTGCATCCCGGTCGAGTCGACCGCGCGCGCGATCGCCACGTTCATCGTGGTGGTGGTGTTCGCCGCGATCGCGTGGGTCTGCTCGACGAGCTCGTACTCGTAGCCGCGCGACACGATCACGTCCCAGTCGCCGGGTGGCGCCGGCAGCGTGACGTCGCCGGTCGTCGGGAACGCGACGTGCAGCCGGTCGCCGGGGTTCTCGGGCTCGCCGTAGGCATGCGGTGGCTTCGGCACGATCTGTCCGGATGCCGGACGAAGCTGGACGCGCACGGGCACGGGCAGCCCACCCTCGAGCGCGGTCACGTGGATCGAGCCGTGCGCCGGGACCACGAGCTGCCCGGTCGACGCGGCGCCGATCGTCTGCTCGACGAGGACGTCGCCCCGACGGATCGCGACGAGCTTGACGTCGGCGGTGGCAGGCACGGTGAGGCGGAAGTTGCCGTCCACGTCCGCCATCGCGCGCGTGAGGTACTTGCCGGTCGCGTCGAGGCCACCGATCACGATGCGCGCGTGCACCCGGTCGAGGGTGCCGCACGCCGGCATCTCGAAGCCTGGCGTGAACGCGCCGACGAAGCCCGACGCGGCCAGCGAGCCGTTGAACGCGCCCTCGGGCAGGTACGCCCAGCTCGTCGCGCCTTCGTCGACGAGCGCGACGTAGGCCTGATCGATCGAATCGTCGAAGCCCTTGGTCGGCTGGAACACCGGCGTCCGCTTCGTGTACATCAGCGCATTCATCACCGTCGGCAGGGTCGTCGGCTTGGCGCGCGGCGACGCGTAGCGCATGCGCACGGTCACGACCTCCGCGCCCGGGGCGAGCTCGTAGTCGATCGCGGCGTCGATGTCGGTCCACGACTCGCTGAACACGCTGCCGAGCAGCGACTCGAGGAACGGGATCGGGTGCAGCTTGCCGCGGGCGCGCACGATCGCCGGGCCACCGTCGGAGCCGTCGGCGATCACGGAGACCGAGTCGGTGACCACCGTCGAGCGGCCGGTCATGACGAACAGCTCGCCGAAGTTGTTCGGCTCGATCATCGCGCCGTTCGCGACGCGGGCGAGCCCGACCGGGCGGCCACCCCACGGATCGTAGAGGTCGCTGTCGCCGACGTCCTCGATCACGAGCGCGACCTTGGCGTTCGCGAGCACGAAGTCTCCGGGCTTCCACGTGATGAGGCCCGACGGCACGGGAGGAAGATCGGCGGCGGCGAGCCGACCGGCGCGGGCCTCGTTCGCGCCCGCCTGCAGCGGGGCGGCGACGCCGTCGGTGCCGACGTCGAACGCCCCGACCGTCGTGCAGGTCGGGGCGGGGGCGCCATCGTCACCGCACGCCGCGAGCGCGACGAGGATCAGGAAAATCCGCTTCATCGCAACAGCGTAACGTGGCCGCGACGATCACGTCACTTGGTAACGACGACCGTCCAGCCGGCGTCGCGGCCCACGAGCGGTCCCTTCGCGGCGCGGTCGGTGCGATCGAGGCGGATCAGGTCGGCGTGGCGCAGCGTGATCTTCGTCGCTCCTGGCGTGCGTGGCTTGTCGTCGCCGACGCGCCACGCGAGCGGCAGGCCGTCCGCCCGCACGACGATGTTGAACTCGCCGTCGGGTCCGTTCCAGCGCAGCAGATCGACGTCGCCGCGGGTGTCGAGGAACCCGTGCAGCTCGTACGTCGGCTCGAGCACCGTGGCGTCGGCGTCGGTGTTGTTCGGCTCGATCTCGCCGACGTCGGCGCGCTCGTCGACGATCGTCAGCGTGTACGGATCGCTGACGTTCTCGATCGGCGACCGCTGGTCGGGCGCGGCGGTCTGCCCGATCGTGACGACGACGGTCCCGGTGATCGCGCGGCGATGCACGACCTCACCTTCGCCGATCCGCCCGTCGTCCGCCCTGACGCCTCGCCCCGTCGCGTCGCCGACCGTGAGGTTGAGATCGAGGTTCGGGATGCCGGTGACCGTGACGCTGACGACGTGCTTCTCCCCGACGGGGAACCGCACGACGTAGCCGTCGCGATCGGCCTCCGTCGGGGCGTGCCGCTTGCCGAGGTAGCCCGTGATCGGGACGCCGGCGGCGATTTGGTTGGCGTCGGTGATGTCGTCGTTGGGCTCGTGCTCCTCCCGCGCGAGCGGAGGTTCGCGCGTCATCAGGAACGCGATGCCGGCGCCGAGCGCGCCGATCACGAGGATCGTGGCCCCGAACACGTAGAACCGGCGGCGCTTGAGCCCACGCTCGAACCCGTCGATGTCCGAGCGTCGCAGCCGGAGATCACTCGCCTCGTCGTCGTCGATGATCGGCAACGCGAGGGTCTTGGGATGGCGCGACGACGAGCGCGCGCCGGGCCCCGTCGCCTCCTGGACGGTCTCCGCGTAGACCTCCTCGATCGCCTGGGCGAGCTCGGCGGCCGATTGCCAGCGCTCGCTCGGGTCGCGGGCCAGCGCCTTGCGGCACAGGTAGTCGACCTGCGGGGGGATGGCCATCTTCACCGCCCGCATCGACGGCGCGTCGGGTTCGGCGGTGAGGTGCTTGGTGAGCACGCCGATCGCGGTGGCGCTCGTGTACAGGTGCTGGCCGGTGAGCAGCTCGAACATCAGCGCCCCGAACGAGTAGATGTCGGTCCGGTGATCGACGTCCTCGCCACGGATCTGCTCGGGCGCCATGAAGTAGGGCGTGCCGACGATCGCCGTACGATCGGTCATCGACAGCGGGTCGCGCGCGGGGTCGCTCATGCGCCGATCGAGCTTCGCGAGCCCGAAGTCGAGGACCTTGGCGTAGTCGCGCCCGTTCGCGGTGCGCGTGATCAGCACGTTCTCGGGCTTGAGATCACGATGCACGACGCCGAGCTCGTGGGCCTCCTGCAGGGCGCCGAGGATCTGCGCGAGGACGGGCGCGGCGCGCGCCCAGGGCAGCGGCCCGTCGCGCTCGATGATCTTCGCGAGATCCTGGCCACGGACGAACTCCATGATCAGGTACAGCGCGCCCTGCGCGGCCCCGAAATCGAACACCTGCACCGTGTGTGGGTGCTGGAGCCGGGACACCGCGGCGGCCTCGCGCT
Source organism: Pseudomonadota bacterium (assembly GCA_026387715.1). Lineage (GTDB taxonomy): Bacteria > Myxococcota_A > Polyangia > Haliangiales > Haliangiaceae > JABFXX01. The sequence goes on along the minus strand of JAPLLF010000793.1, from coordinate 1,416 downwards.
CGAACCGCGCGATGACCTCGGGATCGTTCGCGAGATCGCGGTGCAACACCTTCATCGCGGCGATCTTGCCCATCCGCAGGTGTTCGACGCGATAGACGACGCCCATCCCGCCACGCCCGATCACCTCGAGGACACGGTAGCGACCATCGACGTTCTTGCCGAGCCACTGCTGGTTCGAGTCCGTGAGTCGGCGATCGGCGGGCACGCGCTCCGCGCTCGGATCGCTGGCCGACGTCTCGTCGAGCGCGAGCGAGTCGAGCGCGCGCGCCGACTCGAGCGCGCTCGCGCGAGTCATGTCCGCGCCGCATATCCGGCAATAGTGGCTCGGCTCGTCGTAGGAGGCGCGACACCTCGGGCACACGAACTTTTGCGCCGGCGTCGTCGACAAGCCGCGACAGCATAGCGTCGGCGTTACGGGCTGTCGATCACTGGCGTCCACGTCCACGTATCGGCGCGTACGGTCAGGATGCCGGCGGACGGCGCCCGCCGCGCGGAGAGCCGCGTGGTCGCATCGCTCGTCCCGGGGGCGAGCGGGATCGCCCGGCCGTCGCGCTTGCCGTCGCGCCTGGGGCTGACGACATCGTCGGCGCCGAACAGCTGCACGTCCAGACGGCCGAGCGCCGGGGAGAACGCCAGATCGCCGCGCTGGTCGTGGCGCGGGGCCTCCGCGCTCGCGACGATCCGCAGGCCGGGGCGCGTGGCGAGCTCGGCGACCACGGCCTCGACGTCGGGCGAGGCGAGGGTGCACCCACCCGCACCGCCGACCAGCCTCGCGGGATCGACCGCGCCGGGCAGGGTGCCGATCGTGGCACCGGGGAGCTCGATCCAGCGCACGAGGCGGCCGTCGAGCACGTGGATCCCGCGCTGCTGCAGCGCCGCGAGCGTGGCGACGTGGTCGCGAACCTGCTCGAGGTCACCGGGCAGCACGACGATCGGGCGGCCGGAGGCGCCGATCGCCCCGAGGGTGGCTTCGAGCTCGGCCCTCGTCGCGCCCATGCCCCCGAGCACGATCACGAGATCGACGTCCAGCCTCACCTGCAGGCGGCCGAGCGCGGCGAGCGTCGACGGGGCGGCCCCGCCGGCGTCGGCGATCACGCCGATCGAGAGGGGCCCATCGCCCCCCACCCGCAACGCGTGGCCTCCGAGCTGCCACGTCCGCGCGCCGATCGTCAGCGTCGCGGCGGGGATCTCCGGTAGGTCCGCCGCAGCGCATCGCCACGGCGCCTGGACGTGGTCCGCACCCGCGAGCATCGCGCCGAGCGCGGGTCCGAGGCGCGTGCCCACCGGTCCCGTCGGACCACCGCCAGCGCCGCCGCACGCGGTCAGCGCGAGGATGAATGGGAGGCTCCGCATCCCCATCAATCGGTGACCACGCCGCCGCCGGACTTCCGCCACACGGCGCGGATCTTCGGCGAG
>JAPLLF010000524.1 GCA_026387715.1 Pseudomonadota bacterium | reverse complement strand
TGGCTCTGGACGATCGACGTCGAGGTGCCGCCGGCGCGCATGTGGCCGCTGCTCGCGGACGTGTCGCAGCTCAACCGGGCGATGAACCTTCCACCGATGCAGTTCGTCGAGCGCGACGGCCAGCGGTGGGGGCGCGCGCGATACACGGGCGTGCTGCACGAGTGGGTCGAGGTCCCGTGGAACTGGGTCGCCGGCCGCTGGTACGAGCTCGTGCGGATCTACACGTCGGGGGCGATGCGCGCGCTCTACATCGTCTGCAAGCTCGAGCCGCTCGGCGCTGGAACGCGCGTCCAGATCTATCACGGGCTCGTGCCACGCTCGCGGCTCTTCGATGTTGGCCTGCGCTGGAGCTTCGGCGCGATGGGGCGCGGCTATCGCAGCCTGTTGCCGAAGATCGCGATGGAGGCGATGCGCGAACCCGACCTGCCGACGTGCCTGCAAGCTCCCCCGGCGCCGCTCCGGCCGGAGGTCAGCGCGCGGCTCGACCAGCTCGAGGCGACGCTCCTGGCCACCCAGCTCGACCCCGCGCCGGTGCGGTTGCTCGTCGACTGGGTGCGCACCGCCGACGACGTCTCGCTCGAGCGGATCCGCGTCCTCGAGCGCGCGCGGGCCTGGGCGATCGACGAGCGCGACCTGCTCCGCGTCTGCCTCCACGCGACCCGCGCGGGGCTGCTCGAGTTGACCTGGGACGTCGTGTGTCCGCACTGCCGCGGCGTGCGTGACCAGACGACCTCGCTCGGGGCCTTGCCCACGAGCGGCGACTGCGCCGCGTGTGGGATCTCGTTCGGGACGGACAGCCTCGAGGCCGTCGAGATCGCGTTCCACCCGCACCCGTCGATCCGGCCGGTCGTGCAGGGCGTCTACTGCAGCGCGGAGCCCGCGCACAAGCCGCACATCCACTGCCAGCGCACGCTCGCGCCGGGCGCCACGCTCGACGTCCCGGCGCCCGGGGTGCCGGGCCGGTACCGCGTGCGCGTGCGCGGCGAGCTGCGGGGCGCGTGGCTCGACGTCGAGGCCGACGCGCCCGACGAGGTGGTCTGGCCGGCGTCCGCGCTGCCCCTGGATGGCACCAAGCTCACCACGACCGGCCACCTGCGGCTCGTCAACGACACGACCGAGCCGCAGATCTTCGTCGTCGAGACCGCGACCTGGCTCGAGCTCGCGCTCCGCCCGGGGCGGCTGCTCAGCTTCCAGGACTTTCGCGACCTGTTCAGCGACGAGTACCTCGGCACCGACGTTCGCCTCGCGATCGGGGAGCAGACGATCCTGTTCACCGACCTGGTCGGCTCGACGGGCATGTACGCGCGTCGCGGTGACGCATCCGCGTTCGTCGACGTGAAGGCGCACTTCGAGACGATCTTCGCGCTGGTCGCCACGCACCGCGGGGCGGTCGTCAAGACGATCGGGGACGCCGTGATGGCCGCGTTCAACGATCCGCGCGACGCGGTCCAGGCCGCGGGTGCGATCCAGCAGGCATTTCCACCCGCGGGCGCGCTCCGCCTGCGCATCTCGCTCAACACCGGCCCGTGCATCGCCGTGCACCTCAACGCCGCGATCGACTACTTCGGGCACACGGTCAACATCGCCGCGAAGCTGCAGGCCCTCGTCGAGGCGGGGCAGGTGGCGCTCGCCCCGGCCACCTACGCCGCCCCGGGCGTGTCGGCGTGGCTCGACGCGGCGCAGGTCGTCGTCGAGGAGACGCCGCTCGAGTTCAAGGGGATGACGAGCCCGATGGCCGCGAAGCGGTGGACCGTCGCATGAGCACGGACGTAGTTAACCGATTCTATGGCTCGGGCTTGGACGGGAACCGCTCGTCGAGCACGTCGCGCAGCGTCGCAGGTGGCGGTTCGAAGTAGGCGACCGAGCCCAGCGTGTACTCGCGCTGCTTGCGTAGCGACAGCCAGCCGGCGAGCACTCCGAGCAGCGCCACGATCGCGCACGCGTACCAGCGCCCCCTCCGGGGCCGGAGCGTGCCCGACGGGCAGTCCTTCGTCATCACCGCGCCATCGCTGCGGCGGTAGTAACGGGCGCACAGCTTGCCTTCCTTCTCGCGCAGCAACGCCTCGGCGTCCGCCCGCGTGAGCTCGGACAGGTTGTAGACGTTCTGGTCACACGTGCCGCAGTGGCGCACCCGCGCATCGCCGCGCATCGCGCTCCAGGTCTCCGTGCACGGCGAGGCGACTCGGATCCCGTCGAGGAGCACCGGCAGCCTCACGCGCGCTCGATCGTCGACGATCAGCGAGCGCAGCTGGTCGCGCTCCTTGGTGACGCGCGCGACCTCGGCGTCGAGCACAGCGTGCCGCGATGTGAGCGCGTCCATGTCGTTGCGATAGGTCACCAACAAAGGACGCCCGCCCGCGACCCCGGTTGCACGAAACATACGCGGTGAGCTCCGTGATCTGAGGGGCTGCTGGTTTCAGAGTCGCTGCCGATGTTCCTCGGCATCGACACGATCGCGGCGACGCTCACGGACTGAGTCTGACCAGGGCATCATGGAGCCATGAAAGCAGTATCGCTGAGCTGGGACGAGCTCGTCGCGCTCCTCGATCGTCGCGTCGATGATCCGGAGGTCGTCGCCGTCGTCGCGCGTGCCGGGAACGCTGTCGACATCGATCCGTCGAGCGTCGAGTTGCGCCCACACGGCGTGTGGTTCGCGCTGTTTCGAGACACCGTTCGCAGCGTCACGTGGTCGCCGTGGAAGGGGGCGCCCCCCGACGGGATCCCACGCACGTCGGGCGAGGCGGAGGTCGTGTTGCCGCTGCGCCGCGATGCCGAGCTCCGCGCCAGCTTCCACCGCGGCAAGCTCGCGCGGATCGATGCGGTCTCGAGGGTGGCCGCCTCGCGCTTGAAGCGGCTCCCGACGGCGAGCCTCACGTGGCAGCAGATCGCCGAGTCCCTCGGGCTCGAGCGCTGCGATCCGAAAGTCGTCGCGTTGATGTTGCGCTCGCCGCGCCAGCTCGGGCTCGAGCGCGACGCGATCCACCTCCGTCAGGGTGCGGTCCTCGTGATGAAAAAGCATCGCGTCGTCGAGGCGCGCCTGCACGTCGAACGCAGCGGCTACTCGGGGCTGTGGACCGCGGCCATCCCGAACGTCGACGAGCCGCGCGATGGCATGAGCGTCACGCGCGGCCCACGCAAGGTTCGAACGATCGCGTTCCGAGCGGCTTCGCGCCGACGGTGATCGTGCAACGAGGTGGCTTCGACACTCCCTGGGCCTCCGCTTGACGAATGGCCAACGCGGACGCAGAATGGTATCGGATTAACCGATACTCGAACCGTGCTGCCCCGACCGACCATCGAAGCCTTCGACCGCCACTTGCTCGGGCTCCGCCTGCGCTTCGAGGGCGTGGTCATTGGTGGCTCGGCGCTCGGGCTCATGGGCATCATCCATCGGCCGACGAGGGACTTCGACATCCTCGTCCCCGCGCTGTCACCGGCGATCGTCTCGGCTGCGCGCGACTTCGCGAAGGCACAGCGTCAGGCCGGCGCCGACCTGCAGGACGAGTGGCTCAACAACGGTCCGATGCAACTCGGCGACGTTCTGCCCGTCGGGTGGCGCGAGCGCGTGCAGCGCATCTTTGAAGGACAGGTCGTCGTACTCGACACCCTGAGCAGATCCGACCTGATCAAGAGCAAGCTGTTCGCGCTCTGTGATCGCGGCATCGACCTGCCCGACTGCATCGCCCTCGCGCCGACCTCGGAGGACCTTGTCGAGTGCGTGCCGTGGCTCGATCTGCAGGACGGAAACGAGCGGTGGCCTGCGCATGTTCGCGCGACGGTAGCTGACCTCGC
>JAPLLF010001050.1 GCA_026387715.1 Pseudomonadota bacterium | reverse complement strand
GCTCACGCTCGACATGTTCGCCGTGCTGTTCGCGGGGGTGACCGCGCTCCTGCCGGTGATCGCCGCCGACGTGCTGCACGTCGGGCCGTTCGGCTACGGCATCCTGCGCGCCGCGCAGTCGGTCGGCGCGGTCGGCATGTCGGTGCTCGGTGGGCGGCTGCCGCCGTGGCAGCGCCCGGGGCGCGTGCTCCTGATCGTCGTCGCGCTGTTCGGCGCCGCGACGGTCGGGTTCGGGCTGTCGACCTCGTTTCCGCTGTCGGTCGTGCTGCTCGTGATCTGTGGGGCGCTCGACAACATCTCGGTCGTGATCCGGCTGACGCTCGAGCAGCTGGTCGTGCCCGACGCGATCCGCGGGCGGGTCAGCGCGGTGCACTACGTGTTCATCGGCATGTCCAACGAGCTCGGCGCCGCCGAGAGCGGCTTCGTGGCCGGCTTCGCGGGCACGATCCCGACGATCGTCGTCGGCGGCGCGGTCGCGATCGCGGTGGTCGGCGTCGTCGCGGCGAAGTGGCGAGCGCTCGCGAACATGCCGCCGCTCGCCGACCTGCGCCCCGACGGTCAGTGAATGCGCGCCGCGATCGGGTGATCGACGAGGATCGCGGTCTCGATCGCGGCGAGCTCGACCGCGCGGGCCCGCCAGGTCGTCGGGGCGGCGTCGCGCGCGAGCGACAAGAAGACATCGCGGTGGCGGACCTCCGCGATCGCCAGGCTGTCGTATAGCGCCGCGACCTTGGGATCCGCGAGCGCGTCCGCGAGCAGCCGCAGCCGCTCCGCCGAGCGCGCCTCGATCACCGCGAACACCAGCAGGCGATCGAGGAGCCGCTCGGGCTCGCGCTTGCGGATGTGATCGCGGAGCGCCTTGGCGTAGTCGTCACCGTGATCGTAGCTCGCGGTCTGGTCGCGCTTGGCCATCAGCTGCGCGACCTGCACGACGTGGCGGGTCTCGTCGTGCGCCAGCCGCGCCATCGCGGCGACGAGCCCGGAGCGTTCCGGATACGACCGGATCAGCGACAGCGCCGACTGCGCCGCCTTGCGCTCGCAGTGCAGGTGATCGGCGTGGACCGCGTCGAGGTCGTCGAGCGCGACCGCGATCCACCGCGGATCGCTCGCGACCAGGGGGAGCGCGTCGCCGAGAAACGGGACGGCGGGAGCGTCGTCGAGGTCCATCGCGAAACGATGCTACATTCTTCCGCGTCCGCGATGAAGAACCCGGAAACCTTCACAACCGAATGTCTCGTCGGCCTGCATCGCGCGGAGGAGCTGCGCGCGCAGATCGTGACGTCGCCCACCCGGACGATCGAGGCCACCCTCCGCGTCTACAACCAGCTCCTGCTGTCGGCGAGCGCGAGCAACGCGATGGCGGGCTTGCTCTCGGAGGTCCACCCCGACGCGGCGATCCGCGACGCGGCCCGCGAGGTCGAGCAGCGGGTCTCGAAGTTCTACTCCGAGCTCGCGCTCGATCGCGACATGTACGACGCGCTCGCGGCCGTCGACGTCAGCGGCGCGGACCACGACACCCAGCGGTTCGTCGCGCACTCGCTGCGCGACTATCGCCGCGCCGGCGTCGATCGCCCGCCCGAGGTGCGCGAGCGCCTCAAGCAGATCGACGAGGAGCTGACCAAGCTCGGTCAGCAGTTCGGCAAGACGATCTCGGAGGACGTGCGCTCGATCTCGATCCCGAGCACGGACGTCGCGCGGCTCGCGGGCTTGCCGTCCGACTTCATCGCGGCGCACCTGCCCGACGCGAGCGACACGATCACGATCACGACGGACTACCCCGACTACAACCCGTTCATGACGTACGCGGCCGACGACGATCTCCGGCACCAGCTGTACGTCCAGTTCCGCAGCCGCGGCACGCCGGGCAACGAGCCGATCCTGCAGGCGATCCTCACGCTGCGCGCCGAGAAGGCGCAGCTCCTCGGGTTTCCCAACTGGGCCGACTACATCACCGCCGACAAGATGATCGGCTCGGGCGACGCCGCCGCCCAGTTCATCGAGAAGGTGTGGAAGCTCGCCGAGCGGCGCGCCGAGGCCGACTACACCCAGCTCCTCGAGCAGGCGCGCGCGATCGATCCCGCGAACGGACCGAAGACCACCGTCGTCCACGACTGGGCGAAGACCTACCTCGAGAACCTCGTCAAGCGCGAGCGCTACGAGGTCGACGCCAGCATCGTGCGCCAGTACTTCCCGTTCACGCGCGTGCTCGACGGGCTGCTCGCGATCACGTCGCAGATCTTCGATCTGGCGTACGTGCCGGTGCGCGACGCCGACGTGTGGCACCCGAGCGTCAAGGTCTACGACGTCACGCGCGGCGAACAACCGCTCGGGCGGATCTACCTCGACATGCATCCGCGCGACGGCAAGTACAAGCACGCGGCGCAGTTCCCGTTCAAGGACGGCAGCCTCGGGGTCCAGCTCCCCGAGGGCGTGCTGGTGTGCAACTTCCCGGAGCCGTCGGCCACGGGGCACGGCCTCATGGAGCACGACGACGTCGTCACGATGTTCCACGAGTTCGGGCACCTCATGCACCACCTCCTCGGTGGCCATCGCGCGTGGGTCACCCAGAGCGGCGTGGCGACCGAGTGGGACTTCGTCGAGGCGCCGTCGCAGATGTTCGAGGAGTGGGCGTGGAGCCACGACACCCTCGCTCGGTTCGCGCGTCACCACGAGACCGGCGAGGTCATCCCCAAGACGCTCGTCGACAAGATGCGGCGCGCCGACAAGTTCGGGCTCGGCACCGCGACCGTGCAGCAGATCTTCTACGCGGCGATCTCGCTCGGCTTCCATCGCGCGGATCCGACGAAGCTCGATCAGCTCGCCGAGGTCAAGAAGCTGCAGAAGCGCTACACGCCGTTCCAGTACGTCCCGGGCACGCGGTTCCACGCGTCGTTCGGGCACCTCGTCGGCTACTCGGCCATGTACTACACGTACCAGTGGTCGCTGGTGATCGCGAAGGATCTCCTGACGCCGTTCGAGCAGACCGGCCTGATGAAGACCGCGGTGACCTACGCGTATCGCGACAAGGTGCTCGCGATGGGCGGTAGCCGCGATGCCGCCGAGCTCGTGCGCGACTTCCTCGGGCGCAGCTACGACTTCAAGGCCTACGAAAAGTTTCTGACGGAGCCGTGATGATGAAACGTTGGACCGCCATCGGGATCGGGCTCGCCGCGCTGGCCGCCTGCGGAAACAAGGGCCCGTCGTCGAGCACCGAGTGTGCTGCGGCGATCGACTCGGCCGTCGCGATCGGCGTCGGTGCGCAGGTCCAGGGCCAGCACCTCGGCGACGCGACGATCGCGGCGATGAAGGCGATCACCGCCAAGCATTGCACCGAGGATCAGTGGACGGTCGAGGTCGTCACCTGCCTCAAGGCCGGCAAGACCAACGACGTGATCAACACCTGTCTCGAGGGCATCCCGCTCGCCGCGCGCGTGCGGTGGCAGACCGAGATGGCCGCCGAGCTCGCGCGTGCGGGCAGCGCGGGCGCGGGCAGCGCGGGCGCGGGCAGCGCGGGCAGCACGGGCTCGGGCAGCGCCGTGGGCTCGGGCAGCGCCACGCTGCCGGCGCCCGTCGACGTGCCGCCCGACTGCGTCGCGTACCGGCAGATCATGGAGCGCCTCGCCACGTGCGAGGCGTTCCCCAAGCTGCAGCGCGACGCGTACACGCAGGCGTACACCAAGATCTTCGAGAGTCTCGAGACGCAAACCGGCGCGGCGCGCGCGCAGCTCGCGCAGGGCTGCAAGACCACGGTCGACGTGATCCGCCAGTCGGCGGGCGCGACCTGCGGATGGTGATCATGATCAGAGCACTCCTGTTCTCCTCCCTTCTCCTCGGTGGCTGTGGCAACAAGGCGAGCGAGGTCGCCGCGGGCAGCGCGGGCTCGTCCGCGAGGCCGTCCGCGGCGTCTGGAGCGGGGCCTGCCTCCGGGGCCGCGGCCACGTCCACGTCCTCGTCGGCGATGACCGCGGGATCGAGCGACGACTGCAAGGCGACCGTCGACGCTGCGATCGACCGCATGATCGAGGCCAAGAAGGGCAGCGATGGCACGCTCGCGCCCGATCGCCAGGCGCGGATGGACAAGCTGCGCGAGGTCCTCGCGCGGCGCTGCGCGGCCGACAAGTGGTCGGCTGAGATGATGACGTGCGTGAAGGTCATCGCCGCGCAGCCCGATCTGATGAAGTGCCAGGGGCAGTTCCTCGAGCCCGAGGCGCAGAAGGCGCTGCAGGACGACATCATCAGCGTGATGGCTGGCTCGCGTCGACCGGGTGGGATGCCGCCCGTGTCGGCCCCGTAGCGAGCGCGGCAGGCTGCCGAGAAACGGCGGTTCGCGGATTTCGGAGACGGATTTCGGAGACGGAGCGCGGAGGCGGACTTCGGAGACGGACTTCGGAACCGGACTTCGGAACCGGCAGCGGCAGCGGCAGCGGCAGCGGCAGCGGCAGCGGCAGCGGTAGCGGTAGCGGCAGCGGCAGTGGCTTTTGGAGACCGCGGGCTTCGCGATCCGCGTGAGTACAGCCTCGGCGGCCGGGCTCTCGTCCTCGTGGTCGCTTTGCGCGCGAACTGCGCCGAGCGCCGACGGCGGCGGTGCCGTGCGGGCGACCGCCGCACAGGTCAATCGCCGGGCGACCACGCGCGCTCTGCCCGCGCTCGTCACAGTTCACGCGCAGCGCCCACGTCGGCCGCGAGAGCCCGGCCGCCCCCGGGGCGGGTGCTTGGGGTCCTGGAACGAGCGTGGTGCTCGTCGCCAGCGAGCTCGAAGACCACGGAGCCTCGCAGAAAGCCGATGACCATGTTCGTTGCCTACGAGAATGCCAAGGATGTCGTTCGTCACCTGCCACCGATCGTCGAGGCGCTGCTGCTGCGGAGCAAGGATCTCGCGGATCAGCTCGAGCGTGCGGGCACGAGCATGTTGCTCAACCTGGCCGATGGCAACCGGCGGAGCGGCAAGGACAAGCGCCGGTACTTCGTGATGGCGCATGGCAGCGCCGCCGAGATCAAGTCGGTGCTGGTGATCGCCGACCTGTGGAGGTGGAAGGTCGACACGCGGGAGATCTCGCCGATCCTCGACCGCCAGCTCGCCC
>JAPLLF010000669.1 GCA_026387715.1 Pseudomonadota bacterium | reverse complement strand
CGACCAACACCGGGCTGCTCGCGGCGCGCTGTTTGGTGGGCAGCGAGGTCGGCATCATCGGCGACCGGGACCGCCCGCTGGCGCTGCCGATCGTCCGCCCAGGCGAGCGCGGCCTGCTGCTGTTCCCCGACGACGACGCCGTGCCGATCGCGACGTTCACCGACGCCGACCAGCCGCTCGTGCTCGTCGTGCCCGACGGCAACTGGCGGCAGGCCGCGAAGATGCGGCATCGCGTGCCCGGCCTGGACGTGCTCACGTGCGTCACGCTGCCGTCGACGACGCCGACGACCACGTACCGGCTGCGCGCCGAGCCGCGCGCCGGCGGGCTCGCCACCCTCGAGGCGATCGCGCACGCGATCGGGCTGCTCGAGGGCACGCGTGGCCCCGCGATCGAGGCCGCCATGCTCGCGGTGTTCCAGGTCATGGTCGAGCGCACGCTCCGCGCGCGCGGGACCGCGTAGGGTTACGCTGAGGCGACGTGGCGAACGAGCATGACGACGTCGGGACGGTCCAGCTGCGGATCCCCCCGCACCTCCCGGCCGGCGAGCCGACCGTCCCGACACCACCGACGTCGACGCCCTCACCCCCGACCCCGTCCGACGAGCGCGCCCTCGAGCAGGCCTCCCGCTCGGCGAGCCGATCGATCCTCACGCCCGAGGAGGGCATGCGCGCGTTCGAGGCCCGGCGCCTGTGGACGTTCGCCGTCGCGCTCGCCGCGCTGTGCACGGGCAGCTTCGCGATCGTGCTGGGGCTCGGCGGCGATCCGTTCGGCCAGCGCCTGCACCTCGCCGGACTCGGGCTCACCGCGCTCGCCGCCGGGGTCTACGCCGCCGCGTATCGCGACCCGGCGCGCTACCGACCCAACGTCGCGCTCGTCGTGATCTACACGTCGATGCTCGCCACGGGCAGCGGCTTCGTCTACTGGGGCGTGTTCTCCGGCTTCTTCGGCGTGGTCACGGTCTCGGGATATGCCTTCGCGAGCGGCGCCACCCGGCGCAACGTCGTCCTCGCGACCAGCGTGTCGGTGGGCTTTCACTTCGGGATCGGCCTGGCCCAGGCGATCGGTTGGTTGGGAGATCACGCGCTGGTCGTGCCGAGCTCCAGCTTCTCCCCGACCGGCCAGCTCGTCATGCTGATCTTGCTCCAGGTGATCACGATCGGCGCGATCGCCGGCGGACGCGATGCCCAGGCCAAGATGCGCACCGTGCTCGACGAGCACGACGCCGCGCTCCGCGAGCTATCCCGACGCGACGCCCAGCTCGCGGAGGCCCACGAGGCCGCCCGCGATGCGCGTGGCCTGAGCGAGGGACGCTACTCCGGCCAGCTGCTCGGACGGTTCCGGCTCGGCGCGATCCTCGGGCGTGGCGCGATGGGTGAGGTCTACGAGGCCGAGGACGAGGCGCGCCTGGGCTGCGCAGTCAAAGTCCTCGCCGCGCACCTGCTCGCCGACGAGACCGCGATCCGGCGGTTCCACCGCGAGGCCCAGGTGATCGCGGCCCTCGACGCGCCGAACATCGTGCGCATGATCGAGGTCTCGCCGCCCGACGCGGCGGTCCCGTTCCTGGCGATGGAGCGGCTCGCGGGCGAGGACCTCGCCGCGCGGCTCAAGGCCCGCCCGATCTGGGACGCGCGGGAGGTCGCGCCCGTGATCGCGCAGATCGCGGCGGGGCTCGCGATCGCGCACCGCGCCGGCGTCGTCCATCGCGACCTCAAGCCGTCGAACCTGTTCGCCGCGCTGAGCCCCGGCGGCGAGACATGGAAAGTCCTCGATTTCGGCGTCGCGAAGCTGTCGACCGGCGACGCGACCCTGACCGTGGGGCAGCTCATCGGCACCCCGGGCTACATGGCGCCCGAGCAGGCGCGCGGCGAGGACCTCGACGAGCGCGCCGACGTCTACGCGCTCGCGGTGATCGCCTATCGGCTGCTGACCGGACGCCCGACGGTCATCCCCGGCGCGCTCCCGGCGATGATCCACGAGGTCGTGTTCCGCATGCCGCCGGCGCCGAGCCAGCTGGCGGTCGTGTCGCCCCAGGTCGAGGCGGTCCGCGCCGTCGGGCTCGCCAAGGCGCGCGGCCAGCGGTTCGCCACCGCGCTCGAGCTCGGCGCCGCGCTCACCGCGGCCGTCGACGGGCGGCTCGGCGCCGACGTGATGGCGCGCGCCGCGGCGATCGAGGCGCGGACGCCGTGGGGCCAGTGGGGCCAGCGTCCCGAGCGCAAGCGCACGCTGACGGACTAGGGTCGAGGCGCCTGGCGCGCCGGGAGTTGCCACTTCGTGCGCGTGTACGCGACGACGAAGCCGCGGCGTTGCGCGTTGCGCTGCGAGCCGCTGCCCGGCTCGGTGCCCAGGAGCGCGAGCGTGCCGCCGCGCCGATGGGCGTCCGCGAGCCGCGCCGCCATCAGCAGCCCTTGC
>JAPLLF010001111.1 GCA_026387715.1 Pseudomonadota bacterium | reverse complement strand
GACGAGCGGCGCAGCTCGCTCGACGACGCGCCCTCGCGCAGCTCGCGATCGATCGCCGCCGCGAGATCGGAGTCGACGTGCGCGAGGATGCCGCGCGCGATGCTGGCGAACCGCCAGACGAGCGCCTCGCGATCGCCGAGCAGCCGCTGGAGCGCCGCGCGGATGCCCGCGCGCGCGAGCACGGTGACCCCGCCGCGATCACCGGCGTCGTAGCGCCGCACCGCCTCGCGCGCGCCGTGGGCGAGGATGCGGGCGGCGAGCCGGCGCGCCGGCAAGGAGCCGGTCGCCGGCGCCTCGATCCAGCTGGTCGCGAGCGTCGGCTGCGCGAGCAACCCGAGCGCGAGCTCGCCGATCGCGCCGGGCGCGGTGAGCGGCGCCGACAGCACGACCTCGGTGCGCGCGCGCAGGTTGTCGGTCGTCGCGAGCAGCTTGGGCGAGCTCCGCGCGAGCGCGATGAGCAGGCGCACGAAGGTGTCGCGATCGGCCTCGCGGAGCCGCGTGAGCACGCGGCGGCCGAGCTCGCGACGCTCGGGCCCCGGCGGCAGCGCCTGCGCGAGCTCGAACAGCGCGATCGCGCCCGCCGCCGGCGCCATCCAGTCGAGGTCGGCGAGCATGCCGTCGCCGAGCGCCGCCCGCACCGCGAGCAGCAGCTGATCCTCGGGCAGGCCCTCGAGCGGGGCCGGCTCGCGCTCGGCGATCTGCGCGAGCATCGCGAGGCCCTGCCGCGCGACGCGCTTGCGCTCCGCGACGTCCTCGATCGTCGCCAGGCCGGCGAACGCGGCGAGATAGCTCCTCCCCGACACCATCGCGTCGATCTTACGCTGGTGCTCGACGCGGCGTCAGTTCCGAGACGCTGAGCCGCTCGTTATAGAAGTGGGTGCCGGTTGCATTTACCCCGGTGAACGACAGCGTCGTCGGGCTGACCTCGACGAGCCCGAAGTTGAGCTGGGTCGAGCGGAACAGGACGCCGGGCACCGCGGGATCCGGGGTGCCGAGGCCGCGCGCGAGCGGGCCGATCTGGAACTCGCGGATGCCGTGGGCGTGGCGATGCGCCGCGAACCAGTGCTGGTCGCCGCTCGCGAACACCAGCCCCGAGATCCCCACGAGCGCGTCGAGCAGCGCGTCGCGCTCGTGCCGGAACGCGCTCCAGTGATCGTTGCCGGTGCCGAAGTCGAGGGGGACGCTCGTCAGCACCAGCTTGAACGTCGCCGTGCTCGCGCGCAGGGCGTCCTCGATCCATCGCCGCTGCGCCACCCCGAGCATCGTCTTGTCGGGGCCATCGGGGGCGTCGTTCGCGCCGCGAAACCGTCGACAGTCGAGCATGAAGCACTCGAGGTTCGCCCCCCATCGCCACGACCGGTAGCGGACGTCGCCGGCGGTTCGCATCGGGAAGAACTCGTCCCACACCGTCATCGCCGCCGCATAGCGATCGGGCTCGCGGGCGACGAATGTCGCGTTCCAGTCGTTGTGGAACTCGTGATCGTCGTAGATGGCGCGGATGCCGGTCGTCGCGAGCAGCTCGCCGATCGGGGGCATCCTGCGCAGCGCGAGGTGCCGCTCGCGATACGCCGCGGGCGTCGTCGCCGGGGGGCCGTCGTCGGTGTACGGAAAGTCGCCGAGCGAGATGAACAGCTCGGGGGCATGGCGGGTGATCGCGTCGAAGATCGGGCTGTCGAACGAGGGATCCGGATCGAGATCCGCGCCGATCGCGATCGTCACCGGGCGCGGATCGTCGTCGCGCGGGGCCGTGCGCACGACGAGGGTCTCGGGATCGGGTCCGGTGCCCGCGGCGATCTGGATCTCGTAGCGGGTGTCCGGCGCGAGCCCGGTGACCTCGAGGGCCCCGGTCTGCGAGGCGGCGCCGAGCTCGAGCGTCGCGAGCTGGACGAGCTCGCCGTCCTGATGGATCGCGATCAGCACCGACCGGACCGCGCCGGCCCAGACCGACACGATGAACGAGGTGCTCGTCGGCTCGAGCACCATCGCCGCGACGTTCGTCGTCGCGTCAGGAGCGGCGGTCGCCAGACACGCGCCCATCGCCCCGACCCCCAGCGTGCCGACGAGTCCGAGCCAGGTGCGACGCGTCGGATGCATGCGAGCCCCAGCTTAGCAGCCCGAGGGATCTCGGCGCTGGTATCGTGCGGCGTGCTCACCGCTACCGTCGTCGACGCGTCCAATGGCTCCCCCTCGGCCCCGACCATCGTCCTGCTCCACGGGTTCGGGGCGCCCGGCGACGACCTCGTGTCGCTCGCGGGGCACCTCGGCCCGGCGCGGTACGTGTTTCCCGAGGCCCCCCTCGAGATGCCCGGCTGGGGAGCGGCGCGCGCGTGGTGGATGATCGATCTCGAGGCGCTCGAGCGCGGCGATCGCCGCGCCGAGATGCCCGAGGGGCTTCCGCCCGCGCGCGTCGCGATGCTCGACCTGCTCGAGCAGCTCCAGGAGCGCTACAAGATCGCCGACGGCAAGCTCGTGCTCGGCGGCTTCTCGCAGGGCTCGATGGTGGCGCTCGATCTCGCGCTCCATCGCGAGCGTCCGATCGGCGGCCTCGTCCTGTGGTCCACCACGTTCCTCGCCGAGGAGGTGTGGGCACCTCGCTTCCCGCGCCTGCACGACCTGCCGATCGCGATGTCGCACGGTCGGAGCGACGCGCTGCTGCCGTTCGCGGCCGCCGAGCTCCTGCGCGATCGCCTGATCGAGGCCGGGGCCAAGGTCGACTGGCAGTGGACGCACACGAACGCGCCCTTCGACGGGTAGTAGTACGCCCAGAAGAAGCACATCTCGTCGGTCGCCGACTCGCCGAACGTCGCGGCGGTCGCGGTCGTGTTGTGGTAGTCGCACTGGAAGTCGAAGCCGGTGCCGGCGGGGATCGAGAACTCGGGGTTACTCCCGGTGGTGACCGGCTCCGACCAGTCGAACGGGCGCGGGTCGTAGACCGTCGTCAGCGGGCCGCCCTTGGGGCCGGTCTTCACGGTCACCTGGGTGCCGAGCTTGTGGGTGTGCCCGGTGATCGCGAAGAACTTCGCCTCGGTCAGATCGAGCGGGGCGCGGCTCGGCGTGAAGTACTGGTGGACGGACTTGACCTCGTTCGGGGCGATGTTGATGTCGGGGGTGCCGATGAACAGGAGGTTGGCCTCCTGCGTGATGGTTCCCGGCGCGCCCTCGAAGAAGTCCACGGTCGCCATCCCCTCGATCGGGGTATCGGCGGTGTTGAAGTAGTGCATCTCGAGGCGGATCATCTGGTTCGGCTTGAGCGTGTAGCCGACGGTGTCGGGGAGCGTCAGCGCATCATCCGAGCGCTGCGTGATCATCATCGGCGCGACCATGCCGGAGGCGTTGAGCGCGCCCGTGAACGGCTTGCAGTCGTAGGGCATGAGCCGCTCGACCGTGTCCTGGTCGTTGCGATAGACGATCAGGTGGTGCGATCCGGGGAACAGCGTGTTGTGGATCTGGTGGACCTTGATCTCGGTCGGGTTGGTCAGCCGGACGTCGATGCACTTGGTGCCCTCGCGCCCCGGATCCTGGCTCCCGGGGATCGTGACCGGCCCCCACGGGAGCGAGTACTTGGCGCCCGTCAACGCCGGGGCATCGTCGAACGTCTTGGCCGGCTGGCTCTCGTTGCTGCAGGCGACGACGAGCACGAGGGATGCAGAGGCAAGTTGAGCTAGGACACGCATAGGTACTCCCGATAAACGATGTGGCAGGTCTTGTCTACGATTACCAGCGGCGCTCGACGACGGGGACCAGGAGGACGACGACCCGGTCGCCCTGATAGCTCTGCGGCATCATCGCGAACTCGGGCAGGTCGAACGTCACGCGCTTGCCCTGCACCGAGAAGTCGAGCGTGGTCTTCACGCGGGCGAGGCCGCCCTCGAACTTGATGTCGGTCGCGATCGAGAAGCTGACGTAGCGGTCGTCGCCCGCGCCGACCTTGACCTTCGCGCGGCGCTGGCGACCGTCGAACTGGATCGACACGAGATCGTGCGACAGCACGTGCATGTGGTGACCGAGCTCGTTGCCCAGCTCGGTGAGCTGGTCGGTGATCTGCGTGCCGATCGACACCCGGTGGAGATCCTCGGTGACGCGCGGCCACGCGGCGTCGAGCGCCACGCACGTCGCGTCGGCACGCGCCGCGCCCGTGGCATCGATCACCCCACAGGCGGCAATCGCGACGATCCCCAGGACGCGCAAGGTCGTCATCATCTCTCGACCGGGGTCTGGCTTCTGTGAGCGGCCATACGAACGTCGTGCTAAACGAGCGGGATGTCCCACCCGCTCCGGGTACTCTCCCTCCTCCTCCTTATTTTGGTCGGCTGCGATAAGTCGCCGTCCGCCCTCGAGAAGTCGACGCCCGTCGCGCTCCCGCCGGCGGCTTCGCCACCGATCGACGCGGGCGCAGGAGCCGCGGCCACCGCGGATCCCTGGCTCCCGACCCAGGACACGCCGAAGCAGCCGATGCCGCATCCGCTGTTCTGGTCGATCGAGAAGGACGGCAAGACGACGTTCGTGCTCGGCACGATGCACCTGGGGGTCGACGCCGAGAAGCGGCTACCGGACTTCGTGTGGAAGAAGCTCGACGCCGCGCCGGCGCTCGCCGTCGAGGCGGATCTCAACGATAGCTCGGTCGGCGACATGGCGCGCACGGATGGCGGCTCGCTGCACCAGGATCTCGGCGACGCCTACTGGCACAAGCTCGAGGCCGCGGTGACGCCGACGATGGCGAAGAACATCGACAAGATGAAGCCGATGGTGGCGACGACGTTCCTGTCGATGAAGGGGCTCGACGGCACGCCCGCGATGGACGGCGTGCTGATCGGGCGCGCGATGCGCGAGAAGAAGGACCTGATCTACCTCGAGGCCGCCGGCAAGCAGCTCGTGCTGCTCGAGAAGTGGATGACGGTGAAGGCGCTCAAGATGATGCTCGATCACCTGCCCGACACCCAGCAGGCGACCAAGGACCTCCTCAAGGCCTACCTCGCAGGCGACGACACGAAGATCGTCCAGCTCGGCGAGGACGAGCGCAAGGCGGCCAAGGAGTCCGGCTTCACCGACGCCGAGTTCGACGAGCAGATGAAGGATCTGCTGTTCGATCGCAACGCGTCGTGGATCGACAAGATCGAGGCTGTCCACGCGCGCAACAACGCGTTCATCGCGGTCGGGGCCATGCACCTGCTCGGCCCCAAGAGCGTGCTCGCGTTGCTCGCCGCCAAGGGCTACAAGGTCACGCGCCTCGCTCCGCCGAACTAGAGGGTCGCGAGCACGCCGACCGTCGCGCCGACGAGCGCACCCGCGAGCACGACGAGCCACCACGATCGCGCGGCCGGCCTCGACCTCCGGTGCGCGACGACGGTGCGCGAGCCACGCCTTGGCCGGGTCGCCTCGGTGGCCGGGCCGGCGCGCCGCGCGAGGAAGCTCACCAGGTCGCCGCGCCCGTCGGGCGGCAGGCACCGCGACGCGATGATCGCGGCGATCACCGCGTCGGCGGTGGCCGGCCGCGCGGCGGCCTCGCGCTCGAGCATGCGCATCACGATCGCCTCCAGCGCCTCGGGGACCTCCGCTCGATAGCGACGCGGGCGCGGGATCTGGGTGGTCGCGATCTGGACGAGGATCTCGCGCTCGGAGCCGACGAACAGCGCGCGCCCGGCGAGCATCTCCCACGCCACGATCCCGGCGCAGAACAGATCGCTGCGCTCGTCGATCGGCGCGCCCGCGACGTGGTCGGGTGAGCGATACGGAGGCTTGCCGAGCGCGCGCGTGCTCGGCGTCCCGGCCGCGTCGCGGACCCGCGCGAGCCCGAAGTCCGAAACTTTGATCGCGCCGCCGCGCGACACCAGGACGTTGTGCGGGGACACGTCGCGATGGATGACCTGGAGCGCGTGCGCGTGGGCGAGCCCGCGCAGCAGCTCGACGATGATGTGCGCCGCGATCGCCGGCGGGATCGGGCCGGTCGCGAGGACGGCGTCGAGGCTGGGGCCGTCGACGTGCTCCATCGCGAGCACCAGGCGTCCCTCCAGATCGCGATCGAAGTCGAGCACCGCGACGATGTTCGGGTGGACGAGCCGCGCGGCGATCCGGGCCTCGTCGATGAACCGTCGGGCGAACACGGGGTGGTCCGCGAGGGCGGCGTGGACGTACTTGAGCGCGACCGGCCGCGCGAAGCCGTGCTGGCCGCTGATCGTGCCGCGCCACACCTCGCCCATGCCGCCTTCGCCGATGCGCTCGTCGCGGGTGAACCGCATGCGCGGGCGATCGCGCGCCGACGCGCGCATCGTCGACACGAGATCGCCGGTATCGAACAGCTCGCGCGCGCATCGCCGCACGAGCTCGAGCCCGTCGGGCAGGGCCTCCGCGAGCGCGAGCGCGAAGCCGCGCGCGGTCGGTGGCGCGCCGGCGGCGCCGTCGATCGCGGCGCGCAGCAAGGGCACCCACGTCCCGTCGCGCGCGTCGTCGACGTCGTCGGTCGGCGCGCCGTGGGCGAGGGTCGTCACGAGCAACGCGAGCGCGCGCACGTCGGCGATCCCGTGCGGCGGCGCGGGTGACCATTCGAGGACGACGTGGAGTGGATTGCCCGCCTGGGCGACGATCCGGATGCGATCGGCCGTGATCGTGCCCGTCCCCCCTCCACCCGATGCCGCGGCGCGGATCGCGCCCTGGCCGTTGGCGATCTGCGCGACGATCTCCAGGATCGCGCGGCGTCCGAGCGGGCCTCGCGCGGCGAGGTGTTGCGCGAGGGTGGGGCCGTCGAGCGCGTCGGCGACGGCGTACCACCGTCCGTCGCGCAGGCGCCCGCTGTCGCGCACCGCGCAGACGTTGCGGTGGCCGATCGCGGCGCGGGCGCGGGCCGCGGCGACGAACGCGCGCACCGTGTGCTCGTCGTGCATCGCGTCGTCCGACACGACCTCGAGATCGTGGTGGGTTCCCAGCACGCGGTGTTCGACCCGGTAGCGCATCCCGAACGGCAGCGACGTCGCGTCGCCGAGGACCACGTAGGGGCCGAACCGCAGGGCGGGCATGCGCGCGGTTCGACCAGGCGTGCGCTCGGTTGCGCGGGAATCGTCGCGCCGAAACGAACATCGCCGCGGACGAAGCCGCGGCGAGCTCGATCACGGAGGATCGATCACGGAGGAAGCGAGCTCGCTAGCGCCAGCCACCCTCGACGAACACCCACTCGTTACCGCGCTGCTCCCAGCGCCCGTCTTGCCAGTTCATCTTCGCGCGGGCGCGCTCCCAGTGCCCCGGGACCCACTCGTACTTGTTGGTGCGCCACTCGTACCGACCGCTGGCCCAGATGAAGCCGGGCTTGGCCGCCTGCGACTCGCTCGGCGGCGGCGGCGGGGCCTGCGTCGGCCGACCGTTCACCGGCGGCGGCGGAGGATTCGACGGTCCCGGGGGAGGGGGCGGCGGCGGCGGCGCCTGCGGCCTCACCCAGCGACCGACCCGGAACTCGAAGTGATCGCCGACGCGCACCCACTGGGAGCCTTCGAAGATCTCGCCGCGGTGCTGGTTCGGATCGACCGGCGGGTGGCCGTCGTGCCAGTTGTAGCGACCGTTCTCCCAGACGTAGGTACCGGGCGCCCAGCCGACGCCCGCGGGCTGACGCGCCCGGAGCGCGCTCTCGTCCTTGTCGGGCGGCGGCGGCTGCGTCGGATACTTCGGATAGGCAGCCCACTGACCCGGGGTCCACTCCCAGTGATCACCCTTGAGCTCCCACTTGCCCTCCATCCACTGCGCGTTGGTGCGGTCCTGATCGTAGTGACCGGGGACCCAGCGGTACTCGCCGTTCTGCCACTCGTACTGGCCACGCACCCAGACGTAGCCGACCTTGACCGGCTGGTTCTCCGACTGCGGCGGGGGCGGCGCGCTGTTCGGGTAGCGCGGCGTGTCGTTCCACTGGGGCGCGATCCACTCCCAGTGATCACCCTTGAGCTCCCAGCGACCGTCGACGTAGCGCTTGTTCTGCCGCACCGGCTCGAGCCGACCCGGCACCCAGACGTACTGGCCGTTGCGCCACTCGTGATAGCCGCGGATCCACATGTGGCCGGGCCGCGACTGCGGCGCCTCGTTCTGGTAGGCGGGCGGCCCGCTGTTCGGGTAGCGCGGGAAGTCGACCCAGCCACCCTCGACCCACACCCACTCGTTGCCCTTCTGCTCCCACTTGCCTTCACGCCACTGCTTGGTGGTCTGCAGCTTCTCGTAGTGACCGGGCTCCCAGACGTACTGCCCGTTCTCCCACTCGTAGTGACCGCGGACGTACGCATAGCCGTCGCGGTTCTCGAACTTCTCCTCCTGGGCCGCGGGAGGCGCGGACCGCGGGCGCTCGTCCGCGTCGTCCCATCGACCGTCGACGAGGACCCATTCGTTGCCCCGCTGCTCCCAGCGGGCGTCGAGCCACTTCTTCTTCGAGCGCGAGCGCTCCCAGTGGCCGGGCTTCCAGTCCCACTTGCCGTTGTTCCAGTCCCAGCGGCCCGCCTGCCAGAGGAACCCGCGACGACGCGACTCGCGCTTCTCCTCGCGAGGCGCGGGTGGCGCCTCGCGTGGGGTGTTGGCCACCGGCTGGGGAGGCGGGGGCGGTGGTTGCCGGGGTGCGCGAGGGCCGCGATGATCGCGGGTGGTCGGCTGGGCGGAAGCGAGATCGACGGACCCGAGCAGGCTCGCACCGATCAACGCCGTGAAGAACCAACGAGAATATGTAGCGCGCATCATTTCTCCTGCTGACTGCGACGGAGCCTACCGCGGTTTATTCACGTGGGGAGACAGCACACCTGGGAAGATCCGCCGTGCCGGCGGGATGTTACGGTCGGTTTCGTGACCGCGCGGATCCGCACCGTCGTCGTGATCGCCACCACGCTCGTGGCCTGCGACGGCCAGGGCCAGGGGCCGATCGTCCCGATCGTCCCGATCTCGTCGATCGCCCGGGACGTGGGCAAGCGACTCGGCGTGGCCGTCGAGATCCGCTGCGGCTTCCTGCTCGGCATGCCGACCGGGTGCCTGGCGACCCTGCCGGATCGCACCGCGATCCCGATCGTCGTCCAGCTGATGGAGCGGGCCTGGGACTGGCGGTTCGATGGCACCGTGATCTCGACCGCGCCGATCGCGCGGTACATCGCCGACGAGCTGGCGGCCGCGGGCGGGAGGCCACGTGACGTCGCGTGCGCCCCGCAGATCCGACGCGTCGTCCCGCAGGAGCAGCTCGAGTGCACGCTCGGTGGTGGCGGCATCGCGTTCGTCACGCTCGGGGCCGATGGCGCGGTCGCCGAGCTCGAGCTCGAGCTCGACCCCCTGGCGGCTGCCGCGCGGGGGGAGATCGTCTCGGCGGCCCGCCAGGCCGAGCTCGACCGGATGTCGCGCGCCCTCCAGCACACCGAGGCTGACGAGGGTAACGACGAGCGCAACGACGTTGATGATGAATCTCCCGACGACGCCTCGATACGGTAGGCTGCGCCCCATGCGTGGAAGACTTGCGGTTGCATGCGTCGTCCTGTTCGGCAGCGCGTGCACGGAGCCGGCGCGCGAGGCGCGGACCGTGCGGCCACCTCCCGTGCGCAAGACCGGGGCGGTGACGCTCTCGATCGTCGGCACCAACGACCTGCACGGGGCGCTCGAGCGCCTGCCGCTGCTCGCCGGGTTCGTGTCGAACCTGCGCGCGGCGCGCGCCGCCGATGGCGGGGGCGTCCTGCTCGTCGACGCCGGCGACATGTTCCAGGGCACCCTCGAGTCGAACATCAACGAGGGCGCCGATGTCGTCGCCGCCTACAACGCGATGGGCTACCAGGCCGCGGTGATCGGCAATCACGAGTTCGACTTCGGGCCCGAGGGGCCGGCGGTCACCGCGAAGTCGATCGAGGAGGATCCGCGCGGGGCGCTCAAGGCGCGCGCGGCCGAGGCGAAGTTTCCGATCCTGGCGACCAACGTGTTCGACGCCAGGTCCAACGCGCGGATCAAGTGGCCGAACATGGTCGGCAGCGTGGTCGTCGACGTCGCGGGCGTGAAGGTCGGGATCGTCGGGGCGAGCACCGAGTCGACGCCGTTCACGACGATGCCGGCGAACTTCCTGGGGCTCAAGATCGCGCCGCCCGCGATCGCGATCGCGGCCGAGGCGAAGATGCTGCGCGACGAGGGCGCCACCGTGATCGTCGTCGCCGCGCACCTCGGCAGCAAGTGCACGGACCTCAGCCACCCGACGGATACGTCGTCGTGCGATCGCGGCGAGGAGCTGTTCAAGATGATCGCCGATCTGCCCAAGGGCATGGTCGACGTCATCGTCGCGGGCCACACGCACGCCGCCGTGGCGCACCGGATCGACGACATCTCGGTGATCGAGTCGTACTCGTCGGGGCGGGCGTTCGGGCGCATCGACCTCCGCATCAGCGACGGCCACGTCACGTCCACGCGCATCCAGCAACCGCACGAGCTGTGCCCGCGGCCGCTCGATCCCAAGGGGACGCCCGACAAGGAGAACGATCGCGACGGGACGCCCGTGGCGGTCGCCGATTGCAGGCCCGGCGACTACGAGGGCAAGCCGGTCATCCCCGATCCGGTGGTGCAGAAGATCGTCGACGCCTCGCTCGCGAAGGCCGGCGAGCGGCGCGCGCAGCCCCTCGGCGTGACCTTGACCAAGCCGGTCACCCGCTCGTACGGCACCGAGTCGGCCGAGGGCAACCTGTTCTGCGATCTGATGCTCGCGGCGCAGCCCACCGCCGAGGTCGCGATGACCAACGGCGGCGGCCTGCGCGCCGACATCCCGGGCGGCGCGTTGACCTACGGCCGCCTGTTCGAGGCGATGCCGTTCGACAACCGGTTCGCGCTCGTCGACGTCAAGGGGTCGCACCTCCGGCGCCTGGTCACCACGAACCTCCAGCGCAACGGCGGCATCTTCTCGTGGGGTGGGCTCACGGCGAAGGCGCGCTGCGTGGCGGGCAAGCTCGACGTGCAGATCGCGGTGAAGGGCAAGCCGCTGGCGGACCACGCCGCCTACAAGCTCGTCACCAGCGACTTCCTGGCGTCCGGCGGCGACGGCGTCGTGGGGCGCCTGAAGCTGCCCGACGGGGCGATCCAGCCCACCGACGTGATCATCCGCGACGCGATGGCCGACGTGCTCAGGAAGCAGGGCGGCACGCTCGATCCCGCGAGCTACTTCTCCCCGCTGAAGAAACGCCTCGACTACGAGGGCCAGCGCCCGGTGTCGTGTGGTGGAGCTGGGGCGACCCCGAGCACGCAGGAGCCCGACTAGTCATGTCCGTCGTACCCGAGTCTGGGACCGAGTCTGGGACTCCATGGTCCGTCACGAGCTGGCAGGCGCGCACCGCGGCGCAGAGCGCGAAGTACGGCGATCCGCACGAGCTCGCGCGGACCGTCGAGGAGATCGGCGCGTTGCCGCCGCTCGTGACGTCGTGGGAGATCGAGGAGCTCAAGGCCCAGCTCGCGCGCGCCGCGCGCGGCGACGCCTTCGTGCTCCAGGGCGGCGACTGCGCCGAGAGCTTCGACGCCTGCCGCTCCGAGCCGATCGCCGCGATGCTCAAGATCCTGTTGCAGATGTCGCTCGTGCTCGTGCACGGCACGCGCAAGTCGGTCGTGCGCATCGGCCGGATCGCCGGGCAGTACGCCAAGCCACGATCGGCGGACTCCGAGACGCGCGGCGACGTCACGCTGCCCGCGTACCGCGGCGACCTCATCAATCGGGACGCGTTCACGCCGCAGGATCGGGAGCCGGACCCGCGCTTGATGCTGCGCGCGTACGAGCGCGCCGGGCTCACGCTCAACTTCATCCGCGCGCTCACCGAGGGTGGCTTCGCGGATCTGCATCACCCCGAGTACTGGGACCTGTCGTTCACCAAGGACAGCGTGTACGCGGCCGAGTACCGCAAGATCGTCGACTCGATCCGCGACTCGCTCGACTTCGTGTCGGCGATCACCGGCGTGGAGGCCGAGGCGCTCCGGCGGGTCGACGTGTACACCTCCCACGAGGCGCTCGCGCTGCCCTACGAGCAGGCGCAGACCCGCAAGGTCCCGCGGCGCCCCGGGCACTACAACCTGTCGACGCACTTCCCGTGGATCGGCATGCGCACCGCGCAGCTCGACGGCGCGCACGTCGAGTTTCACCGCGGGATCGTCAATCCGCTCGGCATCAAGATCGGGCCGGCGATGACGACCGACTGGCTGCGCGGGCTGCTCGACGTCCTCGATCCGGAGCGCACGCCAGGCCGGATCACGCTGATCCACCGGATGGGCGCGGGGCAGGTCGAGGCCAGGTTGCCGGCGCTCGTCGAGGCCGTTCGCGCGGCGGGCCGCACCGTCCTGTGGGTGTGCGACCCGATGCATGGCAACACCGAGACGACGCCGTCGGGCGTCAAGACGCGCCGGTTCGACAAGATCATCGACGAGCTCGAGCAGAGCTTCGTGCTCCACGAGCAGCTCGGCTCGCGGCTCGGCGGCGTGCACATCGAGCTGACCGGCGAGAACGTCACCGAGTGTCTCGGCGGGTCGGGGGGCCTCGTCGAGGCGGACCTCGAGCGCGCCTACAAGAGCCGCGTCGATCCGCGCCTCAACTACGAGCAGGCGCTCGAGATCGCCCTCCGCATCTCGCGTCACCTCCGGTCCTGACATGACCTTCGAACTTCGCGTGTTCAGCGTCATCCTGTTCGTCGTGATCGCCGCGGTGTTCGGCGCCGCGCTCAAGTGGCGCGAGGCGACCGTCGCCTGGCTCGCGCGCTGGGCCGCGCCGATCATCATGGGCGTCGCCTACCTGATGTTGATGATCACGAGCGACACCGACGCCACCGGCAAGGCGTGGATGACGATCGGGTTCGGCATCGTGCTCGTCGTGTGGGTGCTGATCCGGCTGTTGACCGCGCGCGCGGCGCTCGCCCGCGCGTTC
>JAPLLF010001235.1 GCA_026387715.1 Pseudomonadota bacterium | reverse complement strand
TCGAGTTGGCGGATGTTGCCCGGCCACTCACGCTGGGAGAACAACGTGACCGCTTGCTCGATCGCGACCGATTGCATGTAGACGTCTTCGCCGGTGAGTTCCTCGGTCGGGGCAGGCCGCACAAGCTCGAACCACAGCGCGGAGAAGTCGTCGAGCGAGCGCTCGCGAAGTGGCGGCAAGGTCAGCTTGAAATCCGGGTTCAGGCGGAAGTACAGGTCCTCCAGGAACGCACCGCTCGCCACGGCGGTGGGTAGATCGCGGTTCGTCGCGACGATAAACCGGACGTCCACCGGCACTTCGGTGGTCGTCCCAACGGCGCGCCTTACCTTCGAACCCATCACGCGAAGTAGCGCGCCTTGAAGACTCAGCGGGGCTTTGTCGATCTCGTCGAGAAATAGCGTCCCACCGTCAGCCTCCGCGAGGAACCCGGGGCTTGCGGCGACGCCGCTTGCAACGCCCTTGGCGATCCCGTTGAGCGCGGCCTCCGCCAGGGACTCGGTGATCGCGCCGCAGTTGATCACCTTGAAGGGCTGCGTTGCGCGTGTTCCAAGTTGATGGATCGCCTTGGCTGCCGACTCTTTGCCAGTCCCGGTTTCCCCGTAGAGGAGGACCGTGTCGACGTGCGTCGCCTGTGCGGCGATCCGAACGGTCAGCAGCAGCGACGCATCTGCGACCCGGCTCAAGACGGGCGCCTTGTTTCTCCAACGCTCGACGACCCTTCCGATCGCGGCCTTCACCAAGGCCTTGCGAACGGGCTCGTCCCAACCCAGTTCGGGCAAGGTCTGCTGAAGCCTCGCAGCCGCCGCATCGTGATCACGCTTGCATGCCTCGAGTTCTGACGGCTGTAGGTAGTCGACGATGGAGATGCGCAGACCGACCCGGGACATGTTCAACGACGAGTCGAAGTCGACGCCGTTCAAGAGGTAGGAAAGGTACATGCGCCCCATGCGCGCGCGCAGCTCCGGTGCACCTGGCGCAGGAGTCGGCGAGGTCTCACCGGACGAGGCCATCGTGATGACCAACAGAGCCAACATAGTCAGCTCATCCAGCGTTCGGGCTTGGCCTCCGACACGTTGGACGACCTCATCCATGACCCGATCGAGAGCCGCTGTCGGGTCCACCGGCTGGAGTGCCCAGGAGCGAGCCTCGGAAACCGAGCCGCCGATCGCCTCCACCAGCCGAACGAACGCCTTCGCGGCGTATGGCCTGAAGGCCGAGAACAGTGGCGTAGCTCGAAGGCCGTCCACCTCGGAGCCCGAGTACTTCAAGCCGGTCTGGAAGTGCCCGATGAACTCGGTGACCGCACGAAGGCTTGGTGCGTCGAGCGGCGCCGGCGTCTCGACGGCCGCCTCCGAGATCCAGCGAATGAACTCATCGCCGTCGAGTTGATCGACCAGGGACGATGCTAGCTCGTCGGGGGACATTTTCACGACACCAGGGGACACCATGTCCCCGTCGCGGGCGACATTCTGTCGAAGTACCTGAGATTGCTGGTCTTAGATTCGGCCCCATTTCTGCTCTAGGTCTCCACACGAGCAATGGATGCTCGAAGGAGAACAAGATGACCGACCTGAACAAGACCGCTGACGACACCCAGGACATCGCGTGGACCACCAAGGTGACCGAGATCAGGGACCTGCTTTCGGAGCAGGCCTCCGACGAAC
>JAPLLF010000630.1 GCA_026387715.1 Pseudomonadota bacterium | reverse complement strand
GCCAGCACGTCGCCGAGTCTCGCGCCGCCGATCGCGCTCCTGCGCGTCCGCGCTGAGCCCCACGAAGGCGGCCTCGAGCTGCCGATCTAACACGCTCGGTGGATCAGTATCCCGCCGCCGCCGGCATCGCCGCGCGTCGAGTGGTGGATCTCCGATCACGACCGGATTGGATCTGTCTTAGGTCGCCGCTGAAGTGCCACGCGAAGTGAGTCGGGCAAGCGCGCCGCACGAACTGCCGCCCCACGTGTAGACGCCGAGCACCTGCGCAACGAGTTGCCCGGCGGCGCAACGCCGGGCACCGTGTCACTCCCATCGCGCGGGAGTTCGCATGCGCCTTTCCTGAAAGCTCGTCTTCGTGTCCCTGCTGGGGGCTGCGCCGCCCAGAACAAGCCGTCGGCTACGCATCCGGTTGGCGACAAGGCTAACGAAGAACCCGCACCTGTTCAGGAGCCGTCGCGATCGAACGAGCGAGTCCGAAATCTGACATGCAAACGCGGTCGCGGAGGAACGTTGGCACGCCGAGGTCCCAGCGACGCGCCCGAACTCGACCATCTCGCTGGCGCGGCTCGTGCTCATTCGTCCCGCGTGCTTCGCTTCTCGGTGGTGCTCCTCCTGTCGTCCTCGATCGCCACCGCCGAAGTCGAGCACGAGATCTCCGTCGGCGGCGGCCAGAGCACGCTCGGAGCGCAGGTTCTCGCGCACACGAAGATCGGCGCGCGGCTGATCCATGCACCGGAGGTCGAGCATCGCGCGCTCGCGTGCGAGCCGGATCCGGTGGGCTGGCTCGACAAGCAATGTGCGTGGGTCTTCACGGGATCCGATCCGCATGACCCCGACGACCTCGGAGCGGAAGGTCAGGGCGACGTGTGGCTCGCCGGCGAGCGCGTCGACGGCGTCGCGACGGCGCGCGCGTGGGCGCACGGCGCGGGCTGGCATGTCGAGGAGAAGCTCGCGCTCCAGCCGATCGGCGATCTGCACGATCGGATCTGGGTCTCGGGCCGCGGCGTGATCGAGGCGCGCACGAAGTTCGCGACGGCTCCGATGTTCGCGCTCGGCAACCGGGACTATCAGCTGTCGGTACTCTCCGTCGATGGCGAGTGGTCGCAACGCTGGCGCGACGCGCGCCGCGATCCGGGCTTCGACCACGCTGGTGGGGTGCACTTCTTGCGCGTGCTCGCACCACACGTGGCGATCGGCTTCTTCGACGCGAAGTTCTGGGAACAGCGGATCGATCAGCACAACGAGGGCGGGTACACGTATGGGGTCAGCGCGTACGGCCTCGATCTCCGCGTGCTCTCGGTCGACATCACGGCGGGTGACGTCAAGATCACGAGCCACGTCGGCCTGACGGATCAGACGCCCGTCTACCATTCGGTGTCGCCCGCGACGACGACCTCGAAGCCCGTCCCGTGGGCGACCGCGACGGACTATGCCGTCGAGGCGACGTGGCGCCACGGTGATTTCGAAGCCGGCCTCGGGATCGCGTCGTGGCTGCGGCTCGGGATGGACGCCGAGGCGCTCGACTACGGGCACCTCGCGACGGCGACGATCGGGGCGCCGTTCGAGACGGTGAACTGGAAGCTCCGTGCCGAAGGCGGCTACCTCGATCGCGTGGGTGGGTCGCCGTTCGCGCCACCACCACCACGCACGCGCGAATGGATGGGCCGGCTCGCGAGCGAGATCGCGTGGCCGGTCGCCGATCACGTCGACATGGTGCTGCGTGCGTGGAGCGAGCGCTCCGATCGCGACGATCCGCGATGGAACGCGGCGCCGATGTCCGTCGTGACGCACGTGGGCGGCGACGTCACCGTGCGCCTCCACTGATCGACTACGATGTGTGCGTGAGGGCGATCGCCGGGTGGCTTCTGGTGTTCTCGGTGTCGTGCGTCGCGTCGGAGACGCGCACGATCACGGCACACGAGGCGCTCACGAGCAACGTGACGATCGAGATCGGCGACAAGCACGTCACGATCGACCTCGACGGCAACCTCGCGGCGCGCATCGACAACACGATCGGCGCGACCGCCGCCGTGCCGCTCGAAGGCCGTGCGTGCACCGCGACCGTCGTCGACCTCGTGGGCGAGGATGGCGAGACGGAGGGAGCGGTGCGCGTCGCATGCAGTGACGGGCCGGTACCGGGATCCGACACGACGGAGCGCAGCGCGCGCTCGATTTTCGGGGTGCTCTGCATGTTGCCGATCATCGCGACCGGGATTCTTACGGGGCTCGCGGTGCGCTACTGGGCGAAGACCAAGAAACTGCAGGGGCTCGCGATGCTGGCGATCCTCGCGACGCTCGGCGCGCTCGTCGGGATCCCGCTTCTCGCGTTTCGCGGAAACTACGTCTACGGCTACCTGGCGCTCGGCTTCGGCCTCGCGACGGCGAGCTATCTGGCCGGCGCGTCGTGGCGCGATCCGGACGCGATGTCGGCGTGGGCGAGCGTCGCGTTGCTCGCGACGATCGTGGTGTTCGCGCTGATCGTGCCGCGCTGGTCGGTGGCGGCGCCGATCGGCGCGTTCGCCGTCGGCTCGCTCGTGTGGTTCGGCGTCGGCTACGTGATCGGGCGCGTCAGAAGTTGAGGCAGTCGCTGAGCGGTATCCTGTCGCGCTGGCGGATGAACGATGGGCGGCGATCAGCGCGTCACCCCGCGAACGGGAACCGATAGAAGTCGTCGAGCACGCGCCACACGGCGGGGTGCTCGTAGGCGAGCTCCCACGGGCGCGTGAAGTACGTCTCGGTCGCGACGGCGAAGAACTCGGCCTCGTTCGTCGCGCCGTAGGCGTCGACGAGCGTCGGCCAGCCGGCCTCGGTCCGCGCGCGATGGTGCGCGTACGCCGCGCTGCACACGCGCCCCCAGCGCTCGCGCGCCTTGCGATCGGGGAGGCGCGGCGTGCCATCGATCCGGCCGGTCTCCATGTCGAGCTTGTGCGCGAGCTCGTGCAGCACGACGTTGCCATACGCATCGGGGCGCCCCCCGGCGAGGACGGCATCCCACGCGAGTACGACGGGACCGCCGAGCATCGCCTGGCCTATCACCGTCTGCGCGTGGCCGATCGGCGTCGTGCGCTGCTCGAACGTGCCGAGCTGCGGCGGCGCGGTCACGACCGTCGACGGGTACACGAGGATCGACTCGACATCGGTGAACAGCGACGGGTCGTTGGTGCGACCGAGCACGAGCAGGCACGCCTGGGCCGCGATCGTGACCTGCATCTCCTCGGTCAGCTCGAGCCCTCCACACCCCTCCCACCACTTCTCGGCGACAAAGACCTGCACGAGCTCGCGCAGGCGCTGCCGCGTGGCCGGGGCCAGGTGGTGTGCGAGCGCCACGTTCGCATCGATGATCGCGTCCCACATCGATGGAAATGGTTCCGCGAGGATGCGCTTGCGTCGGCGCCGCTCAAACATGCACGCAACCTGGGTCTGCCGGCGTGCGTGCGCGACTCGCCCGATCGGTCAGGGCTCATGCGCGCCGCGAAAGCACGAGCGATCTCGCAGAGATCGGAGTCGTGGGACGCGGGATTTGCGTGCTATCGGACAACGCCGCAGACGATCGCGTCGAGCGGGCCCGATAGCAGGATGTTCGGCGAATCGATCGCGATCTGACCGCGGACATGCTCGCCGGGCGTCGTCGGCAGCGTGTCGTAGCGGACCCAACCGTACGCGACGTCGTCGAGATCGGGCATCAGGGACGCGACGATCGGTTGGACCGTGCCCGCGAGCTTGCGGCTCGTCTCGCCGACGGCGAGCAGCAGCATGCCGAGTCGATCGTTCGCGCGGACGTCGCACGGGTCGACACCCGCGGGCGCGTCGTCGACGACGCTCAGCGAGAGTACGGTGACGTGCAGTTCCGGATGCGGCGAGAGATGG
Source organism: Pseudomonadota bacterium (assembly GCA_026387715.1). GTDB lineage: Bacteria > Myxococcota_A > Polyangia > Haliangiales > Haliangiaceae > JABFXX01. The sequence goes on along the minus strand of JAPLLF010000630.1, from coordinate 1,729 downwards.
GCGACGAGCGCCGCGTTCGGGTGGCGATGTCGTGCGAGCGCGAACGCGAGTCGCGGACCCGGCGGTTTCGCGGCGACGACCGGCAGATGCGCGTAGTCGTCGTCGGGGCACGCGTCGGCGTCGAACGTGCCGCGCCCATAACCCTCGATCGTCAGCGAGCCCGCGAGATGCGCGTTGCGATCGAGCGCACCGGTGCCGACCGTGACGACGGCGGACCCGGCCATCGTCCAGGCGTCCTTGCCATTCGGCCACTGCAGTTCGGTGCGGACCGCAATCGCGCGGCCGCACGCCACGGACTCGCCCACGCCCGGCAACAGCTCGACGACGACGATGGTCTGCGTGTCGTCGCTCGTCGGGCCGTGGTTCGGGTTGCAGTCGGCGGGCGTCTTGCTCGAGAGGACGAGCTGCGGTCGGCCGAGCCACGTGCGAAACCGCGCGTGCGGCATCGGCATGCAACCGATCGCGAGCGTGAACACGCCGACGTCCGGACATGCGGCATCCCAGATCGGCGCGATGCGCTCGGGTGGCGGTTCGAGGCTCGCCTTGCGGATTGCCTCGGCGAGGTCGGCGGGGTGCGCGGCGACCGTCGCGTGGATCTCCGGCGGTGCGGGGAGTGGCCGTGGCGAATCGCTTCCCTTGCACGCCGCACACGCGGCGATCGCGAGCAGACGAATGGTCATAGCGTCACGGCGAGTCCGGATCGGTGCGCGAACAACGCGAGGAGCTCTTCCCGCGGAACATCGTACCATCGCCGCGAGCGTGCACTGGACCGCGAAGTCCTCGTCGACCTCATCGTCGCCGGTCGTGTCGAACGGGGCCGCATGAAACGGTGCCGTGATCGAGCACGGGTCCACCTGGTTAGAGCTCGAACGCCGCGAGCGCGTGTTGCGCGCGGAGCGCCCTGCGGAGCTCGAGAACGAACCCCACGTCGTCGAATGGCGTGGCCACGGTCGATCGGCGGATCGTCACGCGGGTCAGGGTGTCTGGCGGCAACGCCGCGAGCGTGCTGATCATCGCCAGGCGGTATGCCGGGAAGTCGGGCCCCGACCAGCCGAGCTCGAGGGCCGACCACCGGCGGTCGAGCCCTCGTCGAAGGCCCAGCATCGCCCCGGTGGAGTCGAAACCCCGCCACCAGGTCGCGAACCGGACCTCCTCGACGCTGCTCGAGACCTGCTCGAGCTGGGTGCGCAGCGCCGCGAGCTGGAGGAAGCCTGGATCCTGGAGCACCACCGTTCGCACGCGCGTGATCGCGAAGATCGCGCGCAGGTCGGGGAGCGCGCGCGCCCCGACGACGAGCTCGTGCAGGCGCGGCATCGTGGCCTCGAGCGCGGCGACCGCCTCGGCGGTGATCGGCGCGCCATGGTGCGTGATCGCCAGGGACGTCAGCTGATCGAAGCGATCGGCGGCGGGCTCGGCCGCGAGCTTGTGCGCGATGCGCGAGTCGATCATCAACGTGCGCAGGCTACGCAGCGTGGATTGTCCGACCAGGCGGGCGATGTCATCGACCGCGAAGAAATAGCCGGAGCCGTCCAGGTGGCGCACCGTGTGCCACGCGGGGTGACCGATCGCGAGATCGACGACGCCCTGATCGCGCTTGCCGAGCTGCGCGTAGTCGAGCAGGCCGCGCGACCACGCGCGCAGCCGCGTCACGTGAGCGACCGGGCCGAGCCAGGTCTCGCGGCGGGCCTCGAGCTCCGCGAGCCGCGCGGCCTCCTCGGCATCGAGCGCG
>JAPLLF010000202.1 GCA_026387715.1 Pseudomonadota bacterium | reverse complement strand
CCGCGTGGTCGCCGGCCTTGTTGAGCACGTAGCCACGGTTGTCGACGATGCGCGCGGTGAAGCACGCCCGATCGTCGGCGCCCAGCGTCGCCTGGGCGAGCAGCTCGTCGGCGCGCGGGTCGGCCTGCTTCGACAGGTAGGACGCGAGCAACGACAGCTCGAGCCGCGCGTCGTCGTAGCTGGATGGCAGGCCGGCGAGGGCGCGCGTCGCGCGCGCGAGGTGGACCTCCGCGGCGGCGCGATCGCGGACGCGCAGGGCGCAGCTCGTCTCGCCGAGGTGCACCCACACGCGCGCGCGCGACGTGGCGATCGGCGGGCGATCCCACAGCCGCAGCTGATCGCGGCACAGCGCGATCGGGAGGTCGTTGAACGGGCTGTGGTACAGGCCGAGCCAGCGCAGCCGCGCCTCGATCGTCGCCGGGATGCCGAACACGCGCAGCACGCGCAGCCCCCAGCGCCCGCCGTCGCGTTGCCCGCGCGTCCGGAGGCGGCGCAGCGCGCGCTCGATCGACGCGACGTCGTCGCCGTCGCCGAGCTCGACGAGCTTCCAGGCGACCGCGGCGAGCGTCCCGTGGGCGGCGACCAGCGCGTCGAGCAGCTCGCCCCAGGACAGGCCGCCGAGCGGATGGACCTCGCTGGTGACGGCCGGCATCACGCGGTCGCGCGGGTGGCGGTGCGCAGCTTCGCCATCCGTCCGTGCCACGCGGCCACGCGCGGGCGCTGCATGATCTCGGCGTAGATCGGGAAGTCCGCGACGCAGGTCAACGCGCCGAGCACCGCGACGTCGCCGAGCGACAGCGTCGTCCCGGTGACGAAGTCCTGATCGCCGAGCCAGGTCTCGAACTGATCCATGGTCGTCGACACCCACGCGTGGCCGTCGGTCTTGCCGTGCTTCTTGAGGATGCGCTTGGAGATCTGGTGCATGATCAGCGAGCCGCCGGCGCGCACGCCGACGTTGTGGAAGAAGCCGAAGTTGGAGGTGCGCGCGGTGACCTGGGCGGCCTTGATCGCCTCGCGCCAGGTGCCGTAGATCACCGTCGGCAGCGCCGCGACCAGCTCGGCATCGACCCAGGCCTCGATCTCGGTGCTCTTGGTGCGCGCCGCCGGATCGGTCGGCGTGAACGAGTGGTCGGGGAACGCGACGTCGAGGTAGGCGAGGATGTCGGTCGAGTCGGTGACGACCTTGTCGCCGTGGGTGAGCACCGGGACCTTCTTCGGCGCGTCGGCGGGGAGCGCGAGGCGTCCGAGCTCCTTCTTCGTCATCGGGTTGACCTCGACGATCTGGTAGCGCAGGCCCTTGAGGTCGAGCCCGGCCCGGACCTTTCACGCGGACCCGAGCGCCGGAGCCCGTCATCGTCACGACCACGTCCTTGCGCCAGCCGGTCTCGAACGGGTTGGTCGAGGTCTCGTTGCCCAGGCTGTCGTCGGAGAACAGGTCCTCGTCCATCAGGCTCGAGTGCAGCTTGATCGTCGCGCCGGCGTGCGGGGCGACGTCGATGACGACCTCGGAGAGCGGGGCGCCCGCGCCGAACACCGCGCCCTCGTGAATCTGCACGTAGTTGCTGCTGTCCTTGCTGAACAACACCACGGGGCCGTTGGTGCCCTCGGCGGTGATCGTGCCGTAGATCTCGAGGTCGTTGCCGGTGTCGCTGGCGGTGTCGACGGCGATGGACGACAGGGTCACCTTGACCTTCTGCGAGACGCGGACGCAATCCTTGACGGTGTAGTCGGTCGTGAACGACATGCGCGCCGGCGAGTTGTCCTTGAGGTAGTTCATCTTGTAGGCGATCGGCGAGCCCGGCGACTCCTTGGAGTAGTTGCCGCCGTCCTTGATGAAGTCCTTGAGCTTCTCGTAGCTGTCGATCGTCGCGGTCGCCGTGCCGGCGTTGCCGCCGAGGATGAAGGCGGTGATCTTGCTCTTGCTGATGATGTCCTTGTAGCTGACCGACACGTCGCCCGCGACGTCGACGCCACCGGAGTAGGCGAACTCGAGCGCGGCGCCCATCTCCTCGGCGCTGTACTCCGACTCGAACGTGAACAGCACCAGGCGGCCGTAGGTCACCGACGACACGTAGGTCGGCGGGTGCTCGACGTCGATCTTCGCGGACACCTGCTCGAGGGTGGTGTTCGGCGCGAACACCGCGCTCGGCACGGCGGGCGCGTCGAGGTCGACCGTGTAGTACGCCTGCGTGTACTTCACGATGTAGCGCGACTTGGTCTCCTGCTTGGAGAAGTCGAAGCTCGTCTTGAGGCTGGCCACGCCGAGGCCCCAGCTCGCCTCGACGCCGAGCGCCATGTTGAGCTGGTGCTCGTCGTGGACTTCCTCGATCTCCGAGTAGAGGTTGGCGGGGGTGTTGCCCGTGATCTCGGTGTCGAGGATCGACGAGAGCGCCTCGCGATACGCGGAGAGCGACGGCTCCTTGATCTCGGCGTGCTTGCCACCGGCGAGGTTCTCGAGGCTCACCGAGATGGTCTCGGGGGCGCGCGGGAGGACGAGCTGCGTGAACAGGCCGGTCAGCATGGAGTCGGCCGAGACGAGCGCGCCCGGGTACAGCGAGTCGCTGTTGGCCGCGTACGCCACGATCTTGTCGTACTGGCGCGTCTCCTTGAGGTTCTGCGTGGTGCAGCTGTAGTCGCCTTCGCGATCGGCCGCCGACAGCGTGCCCTGGTCGACCATGGGCGGCTCGACCGGCAGGTACGGCAGACCCGCGATGTACTCGTCGATCGCGTTCTGATCCATCGCAGGCGCCGGCAGGGTGTCGACGGTGCACGCGGCGAGGAGGGGAAGGCTGATGAGGAGGCGACGCATGTGCCGGTTAAGAGCAAGTGTCCGGCCAACCTCGGGATCCTGTGATTTGCGCTATTTGCGCAAGATCGTCGGTGGAGACGGTCGTTTCCTCGTCCGACGCTGCCGGCTACTCGATCTGCCAGCGTGCACCTACCTGGGGCCACAAGGTGCCACACTGCGCACAACCATGGGCTACCTCGACGAAGCAGCGTTCGAACGCGCGATGACCTGTTCCTGTGGGGGCACGACGTTCGAGGTGTCGACCTACATCGACCGACACCAGTCGCTGATGCTCGCGGACGCCAACGACGAGGGACGCTGGGCGCACGACGGGGAGAAGTTCATCGACGGCATCTATCGCATGGTCTGCACGAGCTGCCGGACGCCGACGTTCGAGTCCGCGGACTGCCCGCGGTGCCATCACGCCGGTGGTCTGGCCGACGCGATCGGCCAGATGTCACGGCTGGTCGCGCCGAAGCGCTGCCCGTCGTGCAGCAACACCGAGATCTCGATCGTCGGGTTCGCCCCGGCGACGTGCAAGGCGTCGCCCGGTCAGCCGGGCAAGCCGACGCCGGTGGCGCTGTACGGTGAGCCGGGGTTCCACGTCATCGCGGTCGCGTGTGACGCGTGTGATTGGGCGCAGGTCGCCGAGGGCTGCCCGCTGTGCGGCCACGCGGGCAAGCTGCGCGTTCGCCCGTAGCGCGCGCTCACAGCCAGAGGGCGAGGTGCGCGCTCATCGATCGCAGCTCGTCGTCGGAGCACCCGAGCGCGGAGGCGAAGCGGATGATCTTGTTGCCCTCGGCCTCGGACACGTAGCCCTTGCCGAGCACGACGTCGAGCCCATCGCGGACGATCATCAGGGCGAGCTCGCCGTGGGGGGGCCCGCTGCCGCGGAACGGGGCGGGGGCGACGCGCAGCGCGTCGGCGAGCTGCGCGGGATCGAGCGGGTCCGACAGCAGCAGATCGTCGATCCGCATCGAGTGCGCGGTGCGCGCGGCGATGCACGACTCGAGGCGCGCGCCCTCCTCGCCGTCGA
>JAPLLF010001217.1 GCA_026387715.1 Pseudomonadota bacterium | reverse complement strand
GCCGCGTTCCTCGACACCACGGTGGCGCAGCTGCGCCGGCTCGAGCTGTACGCCGAGCAGGCCGGCGCGGCGCGAGCCGTGACGCCGCCCTGCCCGACCGGCGCGATCGCGACCGGCGAGGCGGAGTACACGCCGGCCGCGACGAGCCGCCACCTGGGCGCGTGGCTCGCGTGCCGCCAGATCGATCTCAAGGCGCTCGACACGCTCGTCGAGCTGCTCGACGACCTCGTGCGCGAGGACGCGGCGTGGCGCGAGGCGAAGACCAAGCTCGCGCGGCAGACCCGGCGCCTCGTCACGGTCACGACGACGGCCGCGCTGCCGGTGCGCGTAGCGTTCGACGCGACGCCGTGGCTGTTCAGCTACGTGACGCCCGCCCTCGGCACCGCGGGCATCCTGCGCACCGACGAGTCGTTCGGGCTCGCGTTCGTCGCCGTGCAGCTCCACCTCGAGCCCAACCCGGTCGCCGACCTGCAGTGGCGCGACGGGGTGACGCTGCCGGAGCTGCGCCGCGCGGTCGCGCTCGAGATCGGCGTCGCGCTGCGCGCGGGTAGCTTCGGCACGGATCGCCGGTTCGACGGCCCGGGGCGGTTCCCCGCGCTGTTCGCCGGTCTCGCGGTCCACGTGCTGCCGTACACGTCGGTGTCGTTCGGCGCGGCGTTCCTCGACCAGAAGCGCAGCACGCTCGCCGAGGAGGCGCCGCACCTCGTGGTGTCGCCGTACCTCGGCGTCAGCCTCCAGCTCAACCTCCCCGATCTGCTCCGCGACGCCGCGTCGCCGAGCTCGCACACGAGGGCCAACTGATGACGTCGACCACCGCTCGTCCGCTCGCGATCCTCTCCGTCGTCGGCGCGCTCGCCGCGTGCGAGGCGCCCGCGCCCCGGACGCCGATCCTGTCCGTGCTGCGGCGTGCCGACGCGTGCTTCGCGCTGATGACGCCCGACAACCCGGTGCCCGCCGAGCTCGGCGTCGAGAGCGTGTGCGCGGACCCGACGTTTCCCACGATCCTCGCGAGCGTCGATCTCGCCCTGGTGGTGATCGACTACGGCCCCGACGTCGAGTTCGAGACGACGACCGTGGCCCCACCTCCCGAGCTCGCGGTCGCGATCGACGGCGTGGTCACCGCGGTCGACGCGGCGATCTCGAGCGAGCAGCGGGTCGGCGATCGCGCGTACTACCTCGCGACGTTTCGTGCGCCGGGCGCGCCGTCGACCGACGTCCGCATCGCGGCGGGCGCCGGCCCGGGGTTCTGGACCGAGTCACCTACCGTGTTCGCCATCGTGCCGCCGCCGATCACCTTCGATCTCGCGGAGTGCGCGGGCGGCGTGTCGTGCACGCGTACGGCCTCGGTCGGCCAGCTCCACGCGCGCGTCGCGCTGCCGGGCGACGTCGCGCTGCCGATCGCGATCCACCAGGAGCTCGATCAGCTCGCACTACCGGATCCGGTGCCGGCGACGCTGCCGACGCCGGTCGACGGCGCGTCGGTCGCGAACCTGGCGATCGACGTCCCCGCCGTCGCGCCCGGCGCCGCGACCACGCGGTGGTCGCTCGTCGCGCAGGTCGGCACGAGCACCTCGGCGCCGGTCGTGATCACGCTCGCGCCGCCGGCGCTGACCGCGAACCTCTCGTCGTGTGGCGCGCCGTGCACGGTCGCGCGCGGCACGTCGGTCGGGCTGACGATCACGGCGCCCGCCGGCATCCACCCCGCCCGCGCGCTGGTGACGACGCGGATCGGCGGCGTCCCGCAGCTCGTCGCCGCGCCCGTCGACCTGGTGGACGGCGTGGGCCTCCTGACGCTGATCGCGCCGACCAACGCGATCGGCGCGTGGCAGATCGACGTGACCGTCGCCGGCTATGCGGCGCCGTCGATCGACGCGTACGTGCAATGAGGGTCGCGAGCTGGAACGTCAACGGCGTGCGCAAGCGCGAGCCCCAGCTGCTCGCGTGGATCGCCGACGAGCAGCCGGACGTGATCTGCCTGCAAGAGACCAAGGCGTCGCTCCACCAGGTGCCGACGACGCTGGCCAACCACCCGGGCTATCACGCGCGCTGGCACGGGGACGGCGGGTACTCGGGGGTCGCGCTCCTGCTGGCGCGCGCGACGTTCCCCGAGCCGCCCGTGTTCGGGCACCCGCCGTTCGACTTCGAGACGCGGATCGTGACCGCGGAGGTCGGCGGCGACATCGTGTTCGCGTCGATGTATGGCCCCAACGGCGGCAAGGACTTCGTCGCGAAGATGACGTTCCTCGTCGCGCTCGAGCGGTGGGCCGGCGAGCTCGAGGCCGCCGGCAAGCACCTGGTGCTGTGCGGCGACTTCAACGTCGCGCGCACCGATCGCGACGTCCACCCGATGCTGCAGAAGCCGATGATCGGGCAGTCGCCCGAGGAGCGCGCGCTGATCGAGCAGCTGTTCGCGCATGGCCTCGTCGACGTCGGCCGGCTCGTCGATCCGGACAACGATCGGCTGTTCTCGTGGTGGGCGCCGTGGCGCGACATGCGGCCCAAGAACATCGGCTGGCGACTCGACTACGTCGCGGCTGCCCACGCGCTCGTCGACGAGACGGTGGCCTGCCAGGTGTTCCGGATGGTCGGCACCAGCGATCACGGCCCGGTGATCGCGACGTTGCGCGACACGCCGCTGCCGATCGACCAGTGAGGCGACGGACACCTTCCACGCTGGAGTTGACCCGGGGTCTCGTCGCCTGATACGCCTGGGAGATGGGTCGTGCACGAGGGGTGCTTGCGGTCGTGATCGCCGTCGTGGGGGCGTCGTGCATCGGCGAACCGCCGCGACCGCCGACCTTCGGATATGGCGATCCCTATCGCGGTAACGGGCAGGCGCTGTTCGTCAAGGACAGTCGCGGCGACTGGGACATCCAGGAAGGCCACCAGACGATCACCTCGGAGCAGGCGCTCGAGGCCACCGGCGACAAGGAGTACGAGGCGCGGCGCCAGATCGCCAGGGAATACAACGAGCGGCTGTATCGCGAGGGCGCCGTCCATCGCCGACGCGGCAACGTGATGATCGGCAGCGGCCTCGTCGCGGCCGGCGTGGGACTGCTGCTGCAGTTCGTGGTGGTGAAGTCGATGAGGAGCGAGACCTCGACGATGCCGACCGCCACGGCGCCCGAGATGCGGGACAGCGCCGCGTCGGGGCTCGCGACCGGGGTCTCGGGGTTGGGGATCTCGCTCGCCGTGACGGGTGGGATCGGCGTGCTCTACGGCTACCTGGGCGGCCAGCGGGTTGATCGCGGCCATCCAAGCAACCGCCGCCGTACCACGTCTGGCACACGCCGGCCGCGCTGAACCGTCCCTCCTACGTGCGCGAGCAGACCGAGCCGTACAACGACAAGCTCGGCGTGTCGTCGATCCCCGACGAGCTCGAGGGCAAGCCGGGCGTACGTCGGCCGGGAGGTCCGAGGCCACGCACCCAGCCGCCACGTCCTTCCCCGCGGACCCCACCTCGACCATCCCCGTCCCACACCCCACCGCGTCCCCGAGGCGGTCGATGACCGTGAGGCTCGTCGCGCCGATGGGGCTCGTGATCGCGGGCTGCTTCACGTACTCGACGCTGCCCAACGATCGCGCGGATCCGAAGCTGCGCAAGATCGGGGACGCGACGATCCTCGACATGGCGATCAACCTCAACAAGCAGCCCGGCCTGTGCCCGAGCAAGGAGGGCAAGCTCTACGTCACCGCCAAGGTGCAGTGGCCGGGCGGCAAGCCGGTGGCGCGCGCGCTGGGCTCCGACGTCGACTCGTTCGATCCGGCGAAGTTCGCGATCACCGGGCCGCTGATCAAGGCCGACCAGCAGGCGCACCTCGTGCCCGACGGTGACGTGCTCAAGTCGATCGAGACCGGCTTCGTGGTCGACGTGGTGTACCAGCCCCACCCGCGGTGGAAGTTCCACGAGACGTTCCCGCCCGAGTACAGCTGCTTCACCGGCTGGTTCGAGCAGGGCGAGGCTGCGGGCAACGGCGACGCGGGCAACGGCGGCGCCAACGGCGACGTCGGCGCCGACGGCGACCACGGCAACGTCGGGGTGGAGGGTGGTCACGGGGGCGCCGGCCAGAAGATCACGGCGGTCGTCACGGTGGTCTCGACGAAGTTCCACCCGCGACTGTTCGCCGTGATCGCGAACCGCACGCTGTTCCTCGCGCCGGCCGATCGACCGCTCACGTTCGATGCCACGGGCGGCGCCGGTGGCGCGGGCGGCCCCGGCGGCAACGGAGGCGCTGGGGGTGCGCAGCCGTTCGAGGACAAGGAGGTCCGCGTGGACGGCAGCCAGACCTTCATCAAGTTCGCCACGGGCCGCCCGGGCAACGGCGGCAACGGCGGCAACGGCGGCAACGGCGGTGACGGCGGCAACGGCGGCGCCATCGAGATCACCTACGACAGCGCGTTTCCCGAGATCCGGAACTTCCTCGTCACCGACGTGGGCGGAGGTGCCGAGGGAGCTGGCGGCGACGCGGGCGCGGCGGGCGCCGGCGGTGGCACCGAGGCCGAGAAGAACCCCGCGACCGGCACCGACGGGAGCCCCGGTCGACCAGGCAGCCCCGGCCAGCCCGGCCGAGCGGGACACGCCACCGTGCACGCGGGGTCGGTCAGCAACATGTTCCGGAGCTTCCAGGGCCTCACGGTGCTCGGCGCCACGCCCTCCGGTGGCACGAGCGATCACCGACCAGCGCCCACACCCAGATCGTCGAAGACACCCCACAAGCCGAGGCGAAGATGAGGCGCAACGTGATGCCCTGGACGATGCTCGTCGTGGTGAGCCTGGGCGCGTGCGTCGCCCCCGACACCACCGAGATCGGGCCCACGATCGACGTCATCCTCGTCCACCCCAACGGCGACGCGACCAGCATGGACGCCGATCCGCACCTCACGCTCGGCACCAAGACCTCGTACTCGTTCGAGGTCGATGTCCACACCGTCGCGGGGACCGGCACGTGCGCGAGCGAGATGTTCCCGGCGGAGACGGTGACCGTCACCATCATGCCGATCGGGGTGTCGCTGATGGCCGACGCGTTCTACGTGCGCAACATCCTCGACGAGCGCACGTTCGAGCAGAACGTGAACTCCGAGGTCCCGGCGACGATGATGGGCAGCTCGCTGATGCTGCACGCCGAGGCCGCCGACGGCCGTGGCCTGCACTCGAACACCATCGACGTCACGATCGCGCTGCGCTGAGCGTCCAGTCGAGGCGCGCGGCCACGTCAGCGTCCTTCGACGGCGCCGGCGTGGATGAAGTGCTGGACGTGGGGGTCGCTGGAGGCGCGGAGCTCCGCGGGGGTGCCGTAGGCCGCGATCTCGCCTCGATAGAGGAAGGCGATCATGTGGGCGATGCGGAAGGTGGACGCCATGTCGTGGCTGATGACGATGCTGGTGACGTCGAACTCCTGCTGGGTCTCCTGGATCATGTCGTCGACCTCCCGGGTGCGGAGGGGGTCCTGGCCGGTGGTGGGCTCGTCGTAGATCATGATCTCGGGGCGCATGATGATCGCGCGCGCGAGGCCGACGCGCTTCTTCTGGCCCTCGGAGATCTCGGCCGGCATCCGGTGCATGAGGTCGGTGATGTGCAGCCGCGCGAGGATCTCGAGCACCCGCTCGCGGATCTCGCGCTTGGGGGTCTTGGTCCGCTCCTTGAGCGGGAAGGCGACGTTGTCGTAGACCGACAGCCAGTCGAGCAGCGCGGCGTGCTGGAACAGCAGCCCGAAGTGGGTCCGGACCTCGTTGAGCTCCAGATCCTTCATCGGCACGATGTCCTTGCCCATCACGCGGATCTCGCCGCGGTCCGGTTTGAACAGGCCCATGATGTGCTTGATGATGACCGACTTGCCCGAGCCGCTCGCGCCGATGAGCACCGTCGTCTTCTTCGGATAGATCGGCAGGTCGATGCCCTTGAGCACCGGCTTGCCGCCGAAGGTCTTGTAGATCCCGACGAGCTCGACGATCGGCTGGTCGGTGATCGGCGCGGCCACCACCGGGGCGTCGTCGGCGGCGCCGTGCGCGAGCCGCGAGGTCTGCGCGCCCGCCACGAAGACGCGGATCGGCGGCAGCTCGCTCGCGAGCAGCCCAGCGTAGGTGTCGTCGAAGATGATCTGGCCGTCGTGGAGAAAGCAGACGTGATCGGCGAGCCGCTTGGTGCTCGCCATGTCGTGGCTGATGATCGCGCCGGTGATCTGATACTGCGTCTTGGCGAGCAGGATCATCTCGTCGACCTTCTCGATCATGATCGGATCGAGGCCCGTGGTCGGCTCGTCGAACAGGACGACCTCGGGGTTGGCGATCAGCGCCCGCGCCAGGCTGACGCGCTTCTTCATGCCGCCCGAGAGCTCCGACGGCAGCAGGTGCTCGCTCCCGGTCAGGCCGAGGATGCGGATCAGCTCGCCGGCGAGCTTCATCACGTCGCGCCGCTTCATCGACGAGTTCTCGAGCAACGGAAAGCCGATGTTCTCCTCGATCTGCAACGCGTCGAACAGCGCGTAGTTCTGGAACAGCATCCCCATCCGCTTGCGCAGCTCGAGGATCTCGACGGGCGAGACCTCGGCGAGGTCGTGGCCGAACAGCATGACCTTGCCGCTGTCGGGCTTGAGCAGGCCCATCATCAGCTTGAGCAAGACCGACTTTCCGGAGCCGCTACGCCCGATGATGACGGTCGTCTTGCCCGGCCGGATCTTGAGGTTGAGGCCACGCAGCACGGGCTTGCCGGCGAAGCCGATCGACACGTCGACGAGCTCGATCGCCGGGCGGCTGTCGTCGAGCGGCCACCGCACCTGATCCGGCAGCAGCAGGTTCTTGCGGTCAGGTGGGGTGGTGGACATGGTCCAGCTGCGGTTGTAGCAGGGTGGAGATGTCGTGGTCGGTCACGAGCAACGGGATGCCGATCAGGGAAGCCGACAACCGGTGACCGCGAGGTGATCGAACCGCGCGCGGACGGGTGCCGCGAGCATCGCGTAGGTCCCGGCGTCGAGCTGCAACAGCGTGTTCGTCAGCGGGATCTGGGCGGTCGCCTCGTGCTGCGTCGTCCAGGTCAGGCCATCCGGGCTCGTCGCGCACCGGAGTCGGTTCGTGGTGGCGTCGTGCTCGAGCCGCCAGTGGCGATGCAGCACCGGGTCGAACGGGAGGGTCGTCACGTCCACGGTCGTGCCCGCCACGAGCTGTTGACACGTGAGCTGTCGGTTCAAGACGTTCATCAGATGCTGGTTCTCGAAGTCGACCAGCACGGCGACCTCGACCACCGCGCCGTCCGCGGCCTGGGGGACCTCGACCACCTCCACGTCGACCGTGCTCCCGCGAAAATCGCCGCGCGGGCTCTGGATGCCGGCGTACGCGATGCCGGGGGTGGAGGCGAGCGTGAGCACGAGCTCGCCACCCGTGGTCGTCACCGTCGTGGGCGGATCGGCGAACGAGCTCCAGGTGCCCGGGTCGAGCACCGGCGCGGTGAACTCCTCGGCCAGACAGGTGTCATCTGCGACGACGGGATCGAAGTCGAGGCGACCGCACGCGACGAGGAACATCGCCGCCGCGCACACGCACCCCGGGACCAGCCGCAGGTGCAACCTCGCGCGCATCCGACCGGGTCAGTCTAGCGCGGCAGCGGCGGGTCGACACGACGTCCCCTTCGACATACGGTCGAGCGGTGACCGATCTCTTCGAAGACAAGGCCAAGGATTGGGACACCCGCCCCACGCCCGTACAGATCTCGGAGGGCGTGAGCGCCGCCCTGCTCGCCCACGTGCCGCTGGGCGCCGACCTGCGGGTCATGGACTTCGGCGCGGGGACGGGGCTGGTCTGCGCGCGCGTGGCCCCGCACGTCCAGACGGTCTACGCCGTCGACATCTCGGCGGCGATGCTCGCGCAGCTCGCGGCGAAGGACGAGCTCCGCGGCAAGGTCCTCGCGTGCTGCCAGGACATCCTGGCGACGCCGCTCGGCAAGCCCGTCGATCTCATCGTCAGCGCCATGGCGCTGCACCACGTCGAGGACACGCGTTTGCTGATCCGGACGTTCGCCGAGCATCTCGAACCCGGCGGGCGCGTGGCGCTCGCGGATCTCGACCAGGAAGACGGCAGCTTCCACCCGCCGAACGCGGAGGGCGTGTTCCACCACGGGTTCGTGCGCGACGACCTCCGCGAGCAGCTCGTGCGCGGTGGCTTCCAGGACGTCGAGTTCGTGACGGCGACGCAGGTGGTCAAGAACGACCGCCGCTACGACATCTTCCTGGTCACCGCGACGAAGGCCTAACAACACCGACCGGTTTGAAGTCGTCGTCGTCGTTGACGTCGTCGTCGTCCTCGTTGACGTCGTCGTCGTCCTCGTCGTCCTCGTCGTCCTCGTCGTCCTCGTCGACGGCGACGGCGACGGCGACGGCGACGGTGCATCGTTGAGCTTGACCTCGGCGGACAGCGTCAACCGACCTTCGCGTCACCGGTCGTACAAAGGCGAACCTGTTGCACGCCTCCGGGTCACTTGATCGGCATGGCCCCCCGGCGATCTTGAGGGTGCGGGGGCAACCAGGAACGCAGGGGCATCGAGACGCCGCCCGCTCAGGTCAACGACAAGGTGCGCCGTCGCCGTCGCCGTCGCCGTCAACGCCCACGCCCACGCCCACGCCCACGTCCACACGCCCACGCCCACGGCACGGCACGCCACGCTGTCGCTGTCGCCGTTGGTCGCGCGCCGGGGCGATCACCTGGCCTCGGCTGTGGTTTTCAAGCCGGTCGGTGTTCCAGAGATCACGACGCGCTCACGCCTCGACCAGCTCGACCGGCAGCCGCGTCCGGGCGATCAGGCGGCTGCCGATCACGAACACCAGCACCGCGGCGATCCCGATCGCGGCCTCTGTGAAGAGCATCGCGAGGGGGCCGTGGTGGTCGGCCACGACGCCGAGCAAGAGGCCGAGCCACCAGTTCGGGAAGTTCGAGAGCGAGGCGAAGATCGTGTACTTGGTGGCCGCCGATCGCGCGCCCATCGCGTCGAACACCGCGGTGGTCCAGGTCGCGTACACGAGCCCGACGGCGAACGCGTAGGTCAGGTTGCCGACCACGTAGGAGGCGACGCTGGGCGGCGTCACCGCCATCGCCGCGCTGACCAGCGCGAGCAGGAACGCGCTCGTGAGGTTGGCCTGGCGCGGCGTCAGCCGGGTACACAACCAGCCGCCCGCGAAGCAGCCGGCCGCGGTCACCACCGCCGCGGTGTAGCCCTGGACCAGGGCGACGTGGCTCGCCGTGGCGTGCCACAGCTCGGCCACCGTCCCCTGGGTGAGCACGCCCTGTCCGCGCCAGGCCCGCGACGTCCTTGATCACGCCATTGATCGCCCTGAGCGGCCCGCCCTCGACGCGGTGGGCCGCGACGGCCGGCACCGCGAGCAGCGCGAGCGCGCACAGACAGAACAACCCGGCGAGGATCGCGCCGGCCATCCACGGCTCGGCCATCGTCTCGAGCAACGTCAACCCCAGGCCCCCACCCAGCCCGGCGCCGCCGAGGTTACCGACCTGAAACCACGCGCCGACCCGGCCCTGGTCACCCTTCGGCGTGAGCGCGGCGACCATCGACTCGAGCGCCATGCCGACGAACGTGCGCAGCAGGCTGGTGATCGCGACGACCGCGACCAGCAGCGGCAGGGTGTCCTGCGTCATCGGGGTCGCGGACAGCACCAGCACCCCGAGCGCCGACGCCGCGATGCCGATCAGGTACCAGCGCTTGGGCGTCAAGGTGGCGTCCACCGCGGGCGCCCAGAGCCACTTGAGCCACTGGCTGAGCAGCGCCGCCGCGGGCAGCAGCGAGGCCTCCGAGATCGACAGGCCGTGCTTGGTGGCGAGGAACGTCAGCGCGACGGTGACGAACCCCGAGCCGGCGCCGAACGGTAGGTACAGCACCATCCACACGGCCGGGTGCGAGACGGTGGAGCGCGAGCTGGGCATCGAGGCCGGATCTACCATGACGGCGTCGCGTGCTCGGCGTCCACCGGCGGCGATGCGGCCCCCGCGCTCGTCGGCGAGCTCCAGCGGCGCGCGGTCGACCTTGCCCCCGACCTTGACGCCTTTGACGGCGACGTTGAGGTCGCCCCCATCGTCGACCTTGCACGTCGCCGCTGCATGCACACCAGGATGATCTGATCCGAAGGGTCGACGACAACGATCGGCGAGCCTGGAGTCGAACTCGACGTTGGCCGTTCAAAGCGTCGACGGTGGGGTCGACGTCGAACGCGTCGACGTCGACGTCTCCCCGCTGAACGGATGACAGCTCGCGCACCGCGTATCCCGTGGCCGTGACGACGCGTTCACACCCCGGCGGCGGGTTCACGTCGAGATTCGCGACACCACGACGACGCGGTCGTGGTCGGAGCGCGCCGCGCGCCATCAACCGCGACATCACGGTCGCGCCGCGCGCCAGCCCCACGCCAGCGTCGCGCCAACCCCGTGATCATCCTGCCGGATGCGCGCGATCGACCACGTCGGCACCGCCGTTGCTTACCATCGCCACACCATGCGCCACGCCGTCGTCCTCCCCCTGGTCGCCTCGCTCCTCGCGAGCAGCGGCTGCTACTACGCGTTAGGAACCAGCCCCGCGTCCAACCCAACGCGCGGCGACGACGACTGCACGACCTCGCGCGCGCTCCCGATCGTCGATGCGGTGTTCGCCGTCGAGGGCGCGTTCGGGCTCGGCCTCGGCGCCCTGGGGCTCGCAGTGTCGCTGTCGAAGAAGGACGATGGCTCGCTCCCGGCGGGCGAGGCGCGCGCCGGCGCGTCGCTGTTCCTCATCACCGGCGCGGTGATGCTCGCGGTCAACGGCCTGTCCGCGCGGGCGGGGTTTCGCGACACGG
Source organism: Pseudomonadota bacterium (assembly GCA_026387715.1). Taxonomy (GTDB): domain Bacteria; phylum Myxococcota_A; class Polyangia; order Haliangiales; family Haliangiaceae; genus JABFXX01. The sequence continues at coordinate 6,278 of JAPLLF010001217.1, read as the reverse complement.
CGATCTGTCGCGCGCGACCACCGTCGCGCCCGACCTATCGTCCGGTCTATCCCGCCTACGGGCCGCCGCCGAATGCCCCGACCACCGTGCCGCTGGCGCCGCCGGGTGGGCTGTGAGCACGCTCAGAGGTCGCCGATGGTCGCGAACGCGAGGCCCCGCGCGCGGAGCCGCGGCACGAGCAGCCGCACGGCCTCGATCGTCGCCTCGCCACCATCGCGCGCCTCGTGCATGAGGATGATGCTCCCCGGACGCGTGCGCTCGAGCACCCGCTCGACCACCTGCGGCACCGACTTGCCCCTCCAGTCGAACGAGTTGACGTCCCACAGCACGAGGCGCTTGGCCGCGCGCGCGAACGCCTGGACCGTCCTGGGCGAGCGGCCACCGTACGGTGGGCGCGCGATCGTGGGCACGGTGCCGGTCGCGCGCTCGATCGCGCGATCGGTCGCGGCGAGCTCGCGCAGCACGGCCTTGCTGCGCGCCATCGGCAGGTAGCGATGCGTGTACGTGTGGTTGCCCAGCTCGTGGCCACCGGCGACGATCTGACGGGTCACGTCGGGGTGCGCGTCGACCGCGGCGCCGACCACGAAGAACGTCGCCTTGACACCGAGCTGATCGAGCGCGGCGAGCAGCGCGGGCGTGCGGACCGGATCCGGGCCGTCGTCGAACGTCAGCGCGACGATCTGGTGATCGCGGTCGCCGTGCGAGGAGGTGCCCATCACCCAGTCGACGGGCCCCTCGAAGCCGCCGTAGCACAGCAGGTAGAGCAGCCCGACGATCGCGGCCACGCCCAGCACGGTGATCAACATGCCTACCCATCATGCGAGCGGAATGCCGGACTGGTCCGACCGCTGCCATGCGGAGTTAGCCCGGATCCACCGTCGCGATCCGGTAGGTTTTCATCACCGGGAGGCGACGAGCGTCAGCACCAGGCCGAGCGCCGCGGGCCCCGCCTGGATCACCAGGATCTTCTTGCCGACGGTCAGGCCGCCGTAGATCCCGGCGATCGCGACGCACGCGAAGAAGAACATGCGGACGTGGAGATCGCCCGACAGCATCGACCACACCAGGCCCGCGGCGAGGAACCCATTGTAGAGGCCCTGGTTGGCCGCGAGCACCTTGCTCGACTCCTGCTCGGCCGCGGTCCGGCGGAACGTCTTCTGCCCGACGGGCCCCGTCCACAGGAACATCTCGAGCACGAGGAAGTACGCATGCAACACCGCGACGATCCCCGCGAGCACCACCGAGCCGATCAGCATCCGCGCACTATCCACCGATCGGAGGGAACGATCCACCGCCGAGCGGCGGGAGGCCTGGCGTCGTCGGCGTCGTCGGCGTCGTGCCCGTCGTCGTCGTCCCCCCCAGCGTGCCCGCCACCACCGGCACCGCGAACTCGCGGGTCAGCGGCGCGGGCGGCGGCGGCATCCGCGCGCCGGTGCGATCGGCGAACACCCGCCAGCCGTGGAAGCCCCACGCCGGCAGGTAGACCAGCAACGTGGCGACCGCGAGTCGCCCGCCCTCGCCCGAGCTGCCCTTGGCGAACAACGCCTGCGACGTGGCGACGAGCGCGACGAAGCCGAGCAGCCCGACGATGAGCAGGTTGTAGCCGGCGAGCAGCTGGCGGACCGCCGGGAACGCGTCCTCGTTGGTGCGCCCGAGCATCACGCGATGCACGCCCCACACCGCCAGCGCGGGCAGCAGGAGGCCGAACGCCACGCGCGCGTACGTGCCGCGATCGTCGCTCTGCTTGGTGATGATCGCGTACAGCAGCGTCACGCCGCCGAGCAGCGCGACCTGCAGGCCGACGGTCGCGAGGTAGCCGAGCGCGAGCTTGATGCCGAGCTGGGCGTCGGGGGTCGGCTCGCGATGCGCGCGCCAGCGCGCGAGGATGTAGAGCACGAACGGTGACGTGAACAGCACGTAGCTGCCGAGGCTGCTGAGCAGCTGCGGCCCGAGGATGCGCATGGGGAGATCGTCGAACATGGGTGCTCCGTGATCGGGGTCAGTTCGGCACGAGCTTGTGCCCGCGCCCGAGGGGTAGCAGGATCGCGGTGCGCACGGGCCCACAGTATACGACCCGGTCGACCAACGGATCACCGCCGGGCCGCGCCGCGCTGGAGCGCGCGAAACGTCGTCGACGCGAACACCAGGAACGCGATCGCCATCACGACGAACACCTGGTTGCCCTCGCCGGCCGCCGCGACCTGAAGGAAGCCCTTGCGGACGGCGACGGCCCAGACGATCGCGGCCGCGCCCGCGCCGACCACCACCGCCGCCAGGATCGCCACCACCAGCCGCGCGGGAGTCGCCATCACGGCAGAATACCGGAACCGATCGCGCGCGCGGGTGTCTCTGTCCACGTGCGCGGGCTGTTCCTCCTCCTGGTGGCCTTGCCGCTCGCCGCGCGCGCCGAGATCGAGGACGACCCGCCGCCGGCGCCGAGCGTGGTGCGCCCGCAACTCGACGGCGTGATCGCACGGTTCACCGCGCGCTACGTGGTGACCGCGACGCCCGGATCGACCACGCACACGCTCGCGCTGCCCGGCGACGCGGTGATCACCGGCGCGACGGTCACGCTCGATGGGGTCGCGCACCCGCTGGCCCTGCAGCGCGCCGCCGAGGCCTCGGACCACTTCGAGGCCGTCCTCGCCGGAACGCCCATGACGGCCGGGCGCGCCGCCGCGCTCGTCACGTGGAGCCGCGACGCCGCCGAGGTGGAGCTCCTCCTGCCCACCACGCACCGGACGATCGTCGACCTCGAGCTGACCGCCCCGACGTGCTTCGTCGCCGACGCGCGCTTCGTGCAGGTGCCGCGGCCGTGGCTGCGCGCGGTCGACCCCGCGCTGCGCCGCACCGCGCCGGACCAGCTCGAGCTCCACTGCGGATCCGCCGATGAGGACCACGCGTGGATCGGGTTTCCCAGCCGCGAGCTCGCCGCGCAACCGACGGGTGATGGCCGCATCGGCGCCACCGCCGGGCGGCTCGCGCTCGACGGCGCGCACGTCGCCCACGTGGAGCTCGACCTCGCCGGCAAGCTGAGCGACGTGCCGCGCGATCTCGCGACCGCGATCGTGATCGACGGCTCGCGCTCGCTGAGCCAGGACGAGCTCGACGCGCAGCGCCTGCTCGTGGAGTCGTACGTGCGCAACGCGGGGACGACGCGCGTCCAGGTGATCGCGTACGCGCGGACCGCCCACGCGCTGCTGCCGTCGTGGACGATGGCCCAGGTCGCGCTCCCGCGCCTCGATCGCGAGCTGCGCGCGCTCGCGACGAGGAACGGCTCGAACGTCGACGCCGGGCTCGCCGAGGCGGGCGCGTGGCTCGCGCGCATCGATGGCACGCGCCGCGTGGTGCTGATCAGCGACGAGCGCACCCCCAACCGCGTCGACCAGGAGGACGAGCTGGCGCTGCGCAAGGCGTTGCCGGTCGGCACCCTCGTCCACGTCGTCGCGCTCGACCGCAGCGACACGCTCACGCGCGACGGCAACGCGAAGTTCGCGTCGCTCGCGGTCGCGACCGCCGGAATCGCCGTCCGCGGGGGCGGTGGCGACGCGACGCCCGACGCGGCCGTCCTGCTCGTGCGCCCGGTGACGCTCGACGCCGTCGAGGTCCGCGCGCCGGGCTGGACCGCGACCGAGGGGGTAGACGCGTGTCAGCTCGACGAGGACGGCGGGCTCGGCGAGGGCGCGTCGTGCCGCTGGTGGTTCGTCGGCAACGGGCTCGCCGGCCCGATCGTCGTCGCGGGCAAGCTGTGGGGACACCCCGTCACCCGCGTGCTGCGACCCGATCCCACGCGGGGCATGGCGCTCGCGCGCGAGCTCGTCGGCATGCAGGCCAGCCTCGAGGAGGCGCTGATGGCCAAGGTCGCGGACGCCGCGCACGCGGTGAGCGAGCGCTGGTCGATGTTCGCCGCCTGGGGCGGCACGGGTGGCTACGGCGAAAGCGAGATCGGACTCGGCCGGTACGGCACCGGCTCGTGCTGCGACCGCGGGACTGGGAGCAGCGCGATCGGCTCGAGGCCCCGCATGCAACGCCAGCTCGACGTCAGCATGCAGCTGCGCGACGTGCTGCGCGCGTGCCACGCCGAGCGCAGCCGCGTCGAGTTCACGCTCGAGACCACGCTCGCCGAGATCGTCGACGTCAAGATCACCATGATCCCGGGGATGCGCGACGCCGACACCGCCGCGACCCGCGCCGCGACCACGCGCTGCATCGAGGAGGCGATCTGGGACCTCGCGCTCGCGATCCAGGATCCGCCGTTCCACACGACGACCGAGCTCGCGATCGGCCCGCTCTGATCTCCGGAACCGCGGGGCGCGCGCCGGTGTCGAGGATCGGTGCGCCCGCTCCTCCTCGTCCTGATCGCGCTGCCACTGTCCTCGCACGCCGACCTCCACGATCCCGCCGCGCCGGCGCTGACCCCGATCGCCGTCCGCGCCCGCCTCGACGGCTTCACCGCGCGGTTCTCCACCCGGTTCACGACGATCGCGCCGCTGGGTCCATCGCACGTCGCGTTCGACCTCCCCGAGCACGCGGTGATCACCGGCGCGACGATCACCGCCAACGGGCTCGTCCATCACCTGGCGCTGCAGCGCACGGACGAGGCGACGCGGCACTTCGACGACGCGATGGCCGCCGCCCCCGGCGCGCACGGCCGCAGCGTGGCGATCGTCGAGGTCGTGCAGCAGGACGGCCAGCTCGACCTCCTCGCGCCCGCCACCGGCCGGATGGTCGTCGACGTCGAGCTGTCCGCGCCGACCTGCTTCGACGCGGACGCGCGCTTCGTCGAGATCCCGGCGACGTGGCTGCCGCGGCTCGACGTCGCGCTGCGACGCCCGGTGCCCGCGGATCTCGACGCCCGCTGCGGCGGGCCCGGCGCGGACCTCGCGTGGATCGGCTTTCCGAGCCGCGACCTCGCGGCCCGCCCGTCGGGCGACGCCCGCATCGACGCGACCGCTGGCCGGCTCGCGCTCGTGGGCGTCGAGTCGTACGTCCGGGGCGCCGGGACGACCCGGGTGCAGGTCATCGCGTACGCGCGCACCGCCCACGCGCTCCTGCCGTCGTGGACGATGGCGCAGGCCGCGCTGCCGCGGCTCGATCGCGAGCTGCGGGCGCTCGCGACGAAGAACGGCTCGAACGTGGACGCTGGGCTCGCCGAGGCCGCCGTCTGGCTCGCGCGCGTCGGGGGCACCCCCCGCGTGATCCTGATCAGCGACGAGCGCCTGAGCGATCGCGTCGCCGCGCTGTCGAGCGAGACCCTCCGCCAGCGGCTCCCCGCGAACACGCTCGTCCACGCCGTGGCGCTCGACGGCGGCGACGAGCTCGTGCGCGATCCCGACGGCGTGTTCGCGCCGCTCGCGGTGGCGACCGCGGGCCTCGCGGTCCGCGGCGGCGGCAGCGATGCCGGCCCCGCCGCGGCGGCGATGCTGGTCCGCCCGATCACCCTCGACGACGTGGTGATCCGCGCGCAGGGCTGGACGCCGTCGCCGTCGCTCCCGGGCTGCCAGCTCGACGACACCGGCGCGCTCGCGGAGGGCCGCTCGTGCGTCGGGTGGTTCGCCGGCACGGCGCTGGCGGGTCCGATCGTCGTGACGGGCAAGCTGTGGGGCCAGCGGGTCATGCGCGTCCTGCGGCCCGATCCGATGCGCGGCACCACGCTCGCGCGCGAGCTGGTCGGCCGCGATCCTGGCTTCGACGGCGCGGTGATGGAGCAGATCGAGGATGCCGCGCGCGCGGTCAGCAGCGGATGGTCGCTGTTCGGCGCGTGGGGCGGGACGGACGGCTACGAGGAGGTCGGCGGCGGCTTCGGCATCTCGGGCAGCAGCGGCGGGTGCTGCGACGGCGGGACGATCGGGACCATCGGCCGCGGGTCGGTCGGGCGCTGGGTCACGCACCTCGACGTCCGCGCGCAGCTGCGCGACGCGCTGCGCGTCTGCCACGCCGAGCGCCGGCGCGTCGACCTCACGCTCGAGACCACCGTCACCGAGATCGTCGACGTCAAGGTCACGAAGCTGTCGGCGCAACCCGACGAGCTCCCGGAGGCGCGGCAGGCGACGACCCGGTGCATCGAGGACGCGATCTGGGACACCGCGCTCGCGATCCAGGATCCCGCCGTGCACGAGACGGTCGAGCTGACCATCGGCCCGCTGTAGGGCGCGCGGTCAGCGGCGCAGGCTGCGCCAGGTCGCGAGGCCCCAAACCTCGTCGCCCTTGCACGTGATGATCGCGACGTGCGGCGGGACCGCGACGAGCCCGTGGATCACGCGCTTGCCGTCCTCGTC
>JAPLLF010001099.1 GCA_026387715.1 Pseudomonadota bacterium | reverse complement strand
CGGATCGCGATCGAGCACGCGCCGACCGATCCGTTGCCGTACCAGCGGCTCCTCGAGGCGTGCGCGCGCACCGGGCGCGAGCTCGCCGCCGCGCTGCTCGCGACGGTGGTCTCGCTCCTCGAGGGCGACGATCGGCCGGGCATCGTGCTGCCCGATCCGGTGCCCGGGGCGCTGCCGCCCGACGCCGTCCTCGGGCTGTTCGTCGGCGCGACGCGCGCGCCGGACGTGCGCCGGCTCGCGGCGCACCTCGATCCGCACCTCCACGCGTTGTTCGACGAGAAGGCCAAGCTCGATGGAGCGGTGCCGCTGCCCGAGTCCTATCCGGTCGTGCCGGTGATCCGGGCGATCGCCGCGGCGCTCGGGGCACCCGCGATCGGGTTGTCCTGGCGCGAGCGCGCGGACCTGACGCTCGTCGCCACGGATCCCGCCGTCCTCGTGCTGTCGCCGCGTCAGGTCAAGGACGATCCGGCGCGGCTCCGCTTCGGGCTCGGCTACGTGCTCGCGCGGCTCGCGGGTGGTTCGGCGATCGCGCACCTCGGTCCGCTCGAGCAGGTGCAGGCGATGTTCGTCGCGATCACCGATCCGGAGGGTGACAAGCGCGTCTCGGCCGCGCTGCCGCGACGCGCGCGCAAGGAGCTCGAGAAGCTCGCGCCGGAGCTCGCCGGCGTCGACGCGCCGCACGTCGCGCTGTGGGACGCGGAGGAGCGGCAACGCGGCCTCGCGTGCGGGGTGATCGCGAGCTGCGATCTGCGCACCGTCGCGGCGGCGGTGTGCCCCGACGCGCTCGCCGGCACGCCCGCCGATCGGCGTGGTCGGCTGGGCTCGTCGCCGATGCTGGTCGAGGCGCTGCGGCTCGCGACCACCGAGGCGTGCTGGACCGCGCTCGCGCGGTTCTACGGTCGCGCGTAGCGGGCGAGCTTTCGAAAACGCAACGTAAACGGTTCGGTCTAGATCGCGATCGCGAGCACCACGCCGACGACGATCGCGGCGAGCAGGATCACGATCCACAGGCGGTTGGGCGCAGGCTCCGGCGGCTGCACGGCCATGGGCGGTGGAAGCAGCGCGGGCGGTGCCAGCGGGACGGAGGGGCGACTCGGCGCCTGCCAGCCTTGCGCGGTGGTGAAGATCGCGGCGGCCGCAGCTTCGCTCTCGGCCGGGGCGTCGAAGCCGTGGAACGATGGCCGATCGGGGATCGTCGCGGGAGCGCTCGGCGGCGATGGGCGCGGCGGGATCGGTGGTGGCACGGCCGTCGGCGCGCGCGGTCGCGGGATCGGCTGCGACGGTCGATCGGTCGGCGGGATCGCGGGATGCGACGCGTACACCGGCGCGGACGGGCGGTCCGCCACCGCGATGGGGACGACCGGGGGCGCCGGGACCGGCGTCGCGTACGGCAGCCGCGAGATCGCGCGGTCCGGCGGCGTCGGGATGGTGTCGCGCACCAGGAAGTTGGTCGCCTCGTCGAGGCTGTCCGGCGGCCGGACGGTGATGCTGTCCGGCGGCACCAGCAGATCGAGGGTCGCGGCGAGCTCGCGGACGTCGTGGAACCGCGCCTCGGGATCGGGCTCGAGGCACTTCGCGAGCACGCGATCGAGCTCCGCGGGCAGGCCGGCCATGCGCTCCGACAGCGGGACGGGGCGCTGCATGAGGACCGAGACGAGCAACGCCGGGCCGTTCACCAGCGCGAACGGGCGCGTCCCGCTGATCATCTCGTACATCACGACGCCGAGCGTGTAGATGTCGCTGCGCCCGCTGTACTCGGCGCCCTTGACCTGCTCGGGCGAGACGTACTCGAACGTGCCGAGCACCTCGTTGTGCTTCGTCAGCTCCTCGCTGCCGCCGTCGATGTCGCTGCCCTGCAGGAGCTTGGCGATGCCGAAATCGAGGACCTTGACGAAGTCGGTGCCGTCGTCCTGCGCCTTGAGGAAGATGTTGCCGGGCTTGAGGTCGCGATGCACGACGCCCATCGCGTGCGCCTCCGCCAGCGAGTCGCACACCGCGCGGCCGATCGCCACGACCTGTTGCCATGGCTGCGGGCCGCTCGTGCGGAAGCGATGCAGGAGGGTCTCGCCGCGCAGCAGCTCCATCACGATGAACAGCGTGCCGTCGCGGTCGACGGCGAGCTCGTAGGTCGTCACCGTGTGCGGATCGCGCAGCTGCGTGAGCGTCGCGCCCTCGCGCCGGAACCGCGCGACGACCTGTTCGTCCGCGGACATGTGCGGATGCAGGATCTTGATCGCGACCTCGTAGCCCGACTTGACGTGCGTGGCGCGATAGATCGCACCGAACCCACCGGCGGCGATCCGCTCCTCGATCCGGAACCGGCGATCGAGGATGGTCCCGACGAGTGTGTCGCGTTCACGTCTCGGCTGGTCGATACCCCCAGTATCGCGCAGACCACCGCCCTGCGTGCCAGCGGGGATCACGTTAGAGTCACGCATGGCCTACTCTGCCGAGTTCCGGTGCATCGCGGGATGCCCGGGCGGCTACCCGCTCGACCAGGTGATCTACCGCTGTCCCCGGTGCCACGATCTGCTCGAGGTCGTCCACGATCTCGCGGCGTTACGCGATCGTAGCGCCGACGCCTGGAAGCGACTGTTCGCTGAGCGCTGGCGTTCGCTCGACGAGCCCGACGGCTCCGGCGTGTGGGGCAAGCACGAGTGGGTCGTGCCGCAGCTCGCGCGCACGCACGTGGTGTCGATGCTGGAGGGTGGCACCCACCTCACGCCGGTCCCGAAGTTCGCCGCCGCGCTCGGCCTGGGAGACGTGCGGGTGAAGCAATGCGGGACGTCGCACTCGGGGTCGTTCAAGGACCTCGGCATGACGGTCCTGGTGTCGATGGTCAAGGGGATGATCGCCGCGGGCAAGCCGCTGCGCGCGATCGCGTGCGCGTCGACCGGGGACACCTCCGCGGCGCTCGCCGCCTACGCCGCGGCCGCGAACATCCGGGCCGTCGTGATCCTGCCGCGCGGCAAGATCTCGACGGCGCAGCTCGTCCAGCCGCTCGCCGCGGGCGCGCTCGTGCTCGCGGTCGACACCGACTTCGACGGCTGCATGAAGCTCGTGCAGGAACTCGCGGATCGCGAGGGCGTCTACCTGGCGAACTCGATGAACTCGCTGCGCCTCGAGGGCCAGAAGACCGTCGCGATCGAGCTCGCCCAGCAGCTCGGCTGGACCGTCCCCGACTGGGTCGTGATCCCGGGCGGCAACCTCGGCAACGTGTCGGCGCTCGGCGCCGGCTTCGAGATGATGCTCGCGCTCGGCCTCATCGATCGCCGCCCGCGGATCTGCGTCGCGCAGGCCGCCCACGCGAGCCCGCTGTACGACAGCTACCGTCGCGGCTTCGCGCCGCTCGAGGCCGTCAAGGCGCGGCCGACCCTGGCCTCCGCGATCCAGATCGGCAACCCGGTCAGCTTCGCCAAGGCGGTCCGCGCGCTCCGCGCGTTCGACGGCGTCGTCGAGATCGCGTCGGAGGCCGAGCTCGCCGACGCGTCGGCGCTCGCCGATCGCGACGGCCTGTTCACGTGTCCACACACCGGCGTGGCGCTCGCGGCCCTGACCAAGCTCGCCGCGCGCGGCGAGATCACCCGCGACCACCGCGTCGTCGTGATCTCGACCGCGAGCGGCCTGAAGTTCGCTGACTTCAAGGTCGGCTATCACGAGGGGACGCACGCCGAGGTTCCGGCGCCCCGCTACCGCAACACCCCCATCGAGCTACCCGAGGACTACGACGCCGTGCGCACGGCCCTGCTCCGCGGCCTGTGACCGGTGGTGGTGACCCCGGGGATACAGTGACCAGTTGCTGACGATCGACCGCTAGTAATTCCAGGTGGTTGGGTCATAAATCGACCTGGTCCTCGCGTTGCACTATGGTGGCGCATGCGCTCGGTCCTCCTCCTCACCCTGATCGCCGCGGCCGCGGCGTGGGCGGTGGTGAGCCACCTGCCGGAGAGCGAAGCGGTGGCGGATTCCTCGCTCGCGACCGTGGTGTCCATGGCGCCGCAGGGCATGGCGCCGCAGGGCGTCCGGAGCGTGGCGCTCGATGGGCGTGGGCTGCCGCTCGCCGCGATGCGCGCCGCGCTCGCGACCAAGGTCGGCACGACCCTCGACCGCGACCAGCTCGCCGCCGATCGCGCGACGTTGCAGCACATGCTCGAGACCCGCGGCTTCCTCCACGCCAAGGTGGACGCCCCCTCCGTGACCTTCTCTGGCAACGGCGCCTACGTGCTGTTCGCCATCGAGCGCGGCCCCGAGTTCCACGTGCGCGACGTCAAGCTCGTCGGCGTGAGCGAGCGCGATGTCGGGATGGTGACGATCGGCGCCTGGGACGTGGCGAACCCGGATCGCATCGAGCGCGTGCGGCAGGCGCTCGAGGCGTCGATCCTCTCGGCTTCGCCGGTCCGGACGCGCCACGTCACGGCCGACGTGACGACCGATCTCGCGGCCTCGGCCGTCGACGTCGTGTTCACCGTCGCGAACTGATCATTCGCGGCGACTGGGGAGCAGCGCGGTCGGGCGCTGGCGCTCGTCCTCGCGGACCTCGAACCGCCGCTGGCCGATCTCGCGCCACCAGCTCGCCCACCGGGCCGCCGCCGCGTCGCGATCCTTGCGCGGCAGATCGTGGGCGTACCCGAAGTACTCGCCGGTCAGCCGTCGGAGATCGTTGATCGCGCCCGCGCGGATCGCGTCCTCCTTGTGGCTGAGCCCCTCGATCAGCCACTCGATGCGTTGCCGGCGCCGCGACCCCTCGTACCACTTCTTCCACTTGCGCTCGCTGGGCCCGAAGTCCTGCGCGGTCAACACCACGAGCGCGCGGCGCGCGTGCTCGCCACCGCGATCACCGCGCTCGACCGCCGCGATCAGGTCGGCGATCGCCTCGACGTCGCCGAGCTCGACGAGCGCCGAGGTCGCCGCCGCGACCACTTCCGGATCCAGCGAGTGGATGGCGCGGCGCACCCGGACCAGCGCGTGGCCGAGGTCCTGGATCGGGTAGCCGGACAGCGCCTCGTTGGCGGTCGCGCGCACGCCGAAGTCCTGATCGAAGAGACGCTCGGCGAGCGCGAACACCGCGTTGCGCGGTCGGAGCTCGGCGGCGCAGATCGTCGCGTAGAACCGGACGTCGCGCTGCGGCGACGCCATCTTCTCGATGAGCAGCTCCGAGGCGACCGAGCCGAGCGCGATCACGAGCTCGAGCAGCCCACCGTACTGCGCCGCGCGCAGCGGTCGCCCGGCGACGGCGAACCGGTCGACGCGCAGCTTGCCCGGGAAGCGCTGCATGAGCGGGCCGATGATCTCCGACGATCGCTCGACCGCCTCGGCGATCGCGTCGTCCACGTCGCCCTCGCGAGCGGCCTCGATCTCGTCGAGCACGGCCTCGATGGGCACCACCGGGGCGAGCACGACCTCGGGGGTCGGGATCGCGACGGGCTCGCTCGCGGCGGGCGCGGCCCAGCCCAGATCCGAGGTCGTCGCGGCGAGCCGCTTGGTGTCGACCTCGCCCTCGAACTCCGTCGGGGCGCCCGGGACCGGCGCGCGGTAGCCGGCCGCCTTGTGCTGGACGATCAGCCGCCCGATCGCGTCGGCCGCGACGTTGGCGAGCGCGAGCAGCTCCATCACGTCGACGATGCGGATGTCCTGCGTCCCGCGATGCGCGACGAGCACCGCGAACACGCGATCGCGGAGGACGATCGGCATGATCAGCGCCGACGGCGGGACGGTACCGCCCATGCGCAGCAGCATCGCGTCGATCGCGGGATCCCCCGACGCCAGCGGCCCGATGTGGGGCTGCCGCGTCGAGATCGAGGTCCGGAACGGGGTCGCCGCGTCGAGCGGGATCAGGATGCTCGTGACCTCGTCGGTGTCGACGCCCGGCTCGGCGAGCGCGAGGCGACCGATCGCCGCGCCGCCCTGGACCGTGAGCAGCCCGGCCCACCGCGCCCGGGCGCGCGTGGCGCGAAGGAGCGTGAGGAACACCGTGTCGCGATCCGTGGCGGTGGCCAGCAGCTCGCGCGCGTGGCCGATCGGCAGCGGCGAGTCCCGGCCGACGACGTCGACCGCCAGCGGCACCGGCTGCTGGACCACGCGCTTCTTGACGAGCGGCGTGGGCACGCTGACCTCGATCAGCGTCGACGGTGGAACGATCGGCGCGCCCCACGCGTCGCGGGTGGGCGTCGGCACGCTGCTCCGCAGCGGCTCCTGGCGCACCTCGTCCAGCGGGGGCTCGACCACGACCGCGTCGTCGTCGACGTGCGCGGGCTCCGCGGGTGGGGTGGGCGGCTCCGCGGGCGCGGGCTCCACGGGCGCGGGCTCCGCGACGGTCGGCTCGGCAGGGGTGCGCGCCGGCATCAGGAGCCCGGTGTCGGTCAGTGTGCGCGACGGCTTCACGCCCATCAACGTCACGTGCTTGCTGCGACCGTCGGTCTCCTCGCCGGTGATCGTCGCCATCCGCAGCGTCGCGTCGTCGGCGAGCACCGGCCGCACGATCGCCTCCTCGATGATCACGGACCGCGCCCGGCCGATGGCGGGGTCGGGCGCGTCGACGTCGAGCGTGCGCGCGAGCGTGGTGAACCGCGCCGGCGGCGTGAGCCCGTAGGCGGTCGCGAACGCGAGGTGCCAGCGATACTCGGGGGTGATCAGCGGCTGGAGCGGCCGGTCGATCAGATCCGCGAGGTCCTCGAGGTGGCTGATCTCGAGCGGGGAGCACACCAGGACCCGGACGGCCTCGTCGTCGGACCCGGCAGCCCCGCCCGAGCGATCGATCGCCACCGGCACCGCCCGGAACTGCTCGGCGACCTCGGACGGGATGAGCGCCGACGACGCCAGGTCGACCACCGATCCCTCGTCGCGCGCGGCGGGTGGTAAGCCCGAGGCGAGCGCGAGGTACTGGATGAGTCGCTCCTCTGGAACGAGCCCCATCTCGAGCAGGATCGTGTCGAGGCTGCCCCCATAGATCACCTGGCGCTGGAACGCCTTTTCCATGCGCTTGACGCCGACGAGGCCGTCGCGCACGAGGAGCGAGCTCAGGCGAGAGGGCATCGGCTACGCTCGGACCACATAGGTCCCGGCGATCCAGTCCTGGAGGCCGCGCTTCTCGCTGTCGAAGCCGATCCAGAGGAAGCCGAGGAACAAGGTCGCGGCGCTGGCGAGGTAGCCCACGCAGCGCACGACGCAGCGACCACCGGACGGGCGCTCGCCGTAGACGTCGATGATCCGCAGCTTCATCACGCGCATCCCGAGCGTCCGTCCGACGGTGATGTGGAAGATCAGCGCGTAGAGCAGGCCGATGCCCGTGAACAGCGCGAGCGACATCACGATCGCCGGATCGGTGCGGAGCACGAGGTCGAGCCAGAGATCGACGTCGAGCAGCCGCAGGTTCGACGGTGGCATGTGGACGCCGGCGACCTTGCCGACGACGAGCACCACGAGCACGACGGCCGGCAACACGACGAGGAGGTCGATGAAGGCGGCGGCGAGGCGTCGCCAGAACCCGACGACGTAGACGGTGGGTGCATCGCGCCGCTTCGGGGGCGGCGCGGTCACGACTTTCGCTTCGGGAATCGGTGCGCTCTCGCCACCTTCGGCCCTCGGCGCCGGCTCAGCCTCCGACATGGGCTTATGTATCGCATCGGGGGAGCGGGGACGCAAATAAGCGGATTGAAACGCGATACATCGTCGGGATGAAGCGATACGCGGTGGCTCTGTTGGCGGTGGCGGCGATGGTGGCGTGCAAGACAGCGTCGGTCGACCCCCCGAGACCCGGGAAGGTCATCGACGCGGCGGTCACGCCCGATGCCGCCGCCGCCCCGGCCCTCCCCGCCGCGGCCGAGCTCGCCCCGGTCGTCGTGCCGGTCACCGCGCCGCCGCGCAAGCTGTGGACCGCCAAGCTCGAGGACGAGGCGACGTTCCTCGCGTACAGCAAGCAGCTCGGCAACGAGCGGTTCGGCAAGTTCGTGATCGATCTCAAGTCCGACGCCATCTACTACTTCGACGTCGACGTCTACGCGGTCCACAAGGACTTCATCTTCCAGGAGCTCTACAAGAAGCCGAAGACGAAGGCGGCCGTGCGCGTGTTCGACAAGAACTACACGGCGCAGAAGACGGACTTCATGATGTGCTACCTCGTCCATCACCTGTCGCAGGACGCGTGGACGTTCGCGTTCTGGGACGGTGACACCGCGACCGCCGCGCACGTCACCCACGCGTACAAGCGCATGAAGGAGACGTTCTTCCTCGGCGATCGGGTGAAGTTCCGGCCCGACTCGGACCATCAGGAGGCGGTCGCCCGGCAGCTCGTCGACGTGCCGTTCATCCTCAACGACACGCTCTATCAGGCCGCGACCTACGTGGCGTTCAACAAGGGCGCGGCGATCGGTACGCTGCGCCAGGTCCCGCCGGGCATCGAGGAGTCGGAGCTGACGTTCGCGCCCGACGAGATCGTGATCCTCAAGACGCCGCTCGCCGACATCACGCCGGTCGCGGGCATCATCTCCGAGACCTTCTCGACGCCGCTCGCGCACGTCAGCCTGCGGGCTCGCGGGTGGGGCATCCCGAACATCGGCCTCAAGGCCGCGAGCACGACGCTCGCGGCGCTCGTCGGCAAGACCGTGTTCTTCGAGGCGACCGACGCGAGCTACACGCTGCGCGCGGCGACCGAGGCGGAGATCGCGGCGCACGCCGCGATGGCGAAGACGGCGCGCGCCGTGAAGCTGCCGATCGCCGCGCTCGACGTCGCCCGGCTGGCGCCGCTCGAGGAGCTGACCGCCAGGGACGTCGTGGCCTACGGCGCGAAGGCGGCCAACCTCGGCGAGATCATCCACGCCAAGGCCGACGGCATCAACGTGCCGGCCGGCTTCGGCGTGCCGTTTCGGTACTACGCCGAGCACCTCAAGGCCGCCAAGCTCGACGAGCGGATCGCCGCGATGCTCGCCGAGCCGCGGTTCGCGACGGACAGTAGCTATCGCAAGGCGAAGCTCGCCGAGCTCCGCAAGGCGATCGTCGACGCCCCGGCCTCGCCCGACCTCGTCGCGCAGGTCGCCGCCGCGCTCGCGACCTTGACCGCCGACGACGCGACGGTCGGCGTGTTCGTGCGCTCGTCGGGCAACGCCGAGGATCTCGAGGACTTCTCGGGCGCCGGGCTCTACGACACGGTGCCGAACATGAAGGGCACCGACGCCACCGTGGGCGCGATCAAGACGGTGTGGGCGAGCATCTGGAACCTCGGCGCGTACGACAACCGCAAGCTCTACAACATCGACGAGGCCCAGGTGTTCAGCGGCGTGCTCGTGCAGATCGGCGTCGCGGCGACCGCCGCGGGCGTGCTCGTCACCGTGCACCCGACCGATCCGACCGACGAGAAGAACTACACGGTCAACGCCAAGAGCGGCCTCGGCATGGCGGTCGTCGACGGGCGCAAGGTTCCGGAGAGCCTGATCGTCAGCTGGTACAACCACGGCATCCGCGTGCTGTCGCGGTCGTCGGAGGACACCAAGCTCGTGTTCGACGAGCGCGGCGGGATCCACGAGGTGCCGAACCCCGACAAGGGCAAGCCCGTGTTGACCAACCAGATGGCGATCACGCTCGTCGACGCCGCGCGCCGGATCACGAAGATCTTCAAGAGCAACAAGCTCGACATCGAGTGGGTGTTCGCCGGCACCGTGCTCCACATCGTGCAGACCCGCCCGTACCTGGTGAAGTGAGCTATGGCACGCCGGCGTCGGGGCACTTGTCGAACGGGTTGGCGAGCGTCTCGACGCACGTCTTGATCCGCTCGAGCGCGCACACCACGTACTCGGTCTTGCCGTCGAACACGATGCTCGCCGTCCCGGGCTTGTAGCCGGGCTGCTGGCAGCGCACCTCGAGCCTGGTGCCGAGCGGGCGCTCGAGCTTGGCGCCGCTCGGGCCGTTGTACGCGGCGCCGACGTAGACGTGCGCGGTCTCGGGCCGCGTGATCACCTCGACGATGATCGTGCCGCGCCCGGTCGGCGTGTCGGGCATCATGACGGGCCCGGTGCCCGTGTCGGTGGCAGCGTCCCGGCGCGGGGCGATCACGCGGACGTGGGCGTC
This sequence comes from Pseudomonadota bacterium, assembly GCA_026387715.1. Taxonomy (GTDB): domain Bacteria; phylum Myxococcota_A; class Polyangia; order Haliangiales; family Haliangiaceae; genus JABFXX01. The sequence goes on along the minus strand of JAPLLF010001099.1, from coordinate 13,375 downwards.
GGCGATCACCACGAGGTCGGAGGCATCGGCGGGGCCGGGTACGCGTGCTCGCGCATCGGCGACCGGCTCCTCGAGCTGCGCGTCGGCCGGCGGCGCGACCAGCGCGTCGGGCTCCAGCGCCCTGGCGACGAGCGCCGCGTCGCGCGCATCGACGACGGCCACCGCCGCCCGCCGCTGGAGCGCGAAGATCACCGCGCCGACGGTGCCACCGACGAGCAGCGCGACCACGAGCAGCAGCGGCCAGCGCCGCCGGGGTGGCACCTCGAGCTCGTCGGTGTAGAGGTGCTCGAACGTGTGCGGCTTGTCGCTGGAGACGAACTGCGGCTCGTCCTTGGGCCGGGTCGTCACCTGGTTGGTGACCGGCTTGCTGCGGCGTGGCAGGCCGGGCTCGCTGGGCGACGGCATCGCGAGCGCGACCGGAGGCGACGAGGTCGTGAGGTTCGCATCGGCGCCGGGCGGCAACGGGGCGAGCGCGTACACCGGGCTGCCGGTCACGCTCTGCGCGACCGGCGGTGGCAGCACCGTCGCCTGCACGTGCTCGAGCGCGGCGAGCAGGTCGCCCATCGTCTGGTAGCGGAGCTCGCGCTTCTTCGCGAGCGCCTTCATCACGACGTCCTCGAGTTGCCTGGGGATGTTCGCCTGCGGCGCGATCTTCGACAGCGGCTCGGGCACGTCGAGCATCTGCATCGCGAGCGTCCGCACCATCGTGTCGCCCTTGTGGGGCACGCGCCCGCACAGCATCTCGTAGAGGATCACGCCGAGCGCATAGATGTCGACGCGGCCGTCGTTGTCGCTCCGCCCGGCGGCTTGCTCCGGGGCCATGTACTCGGGCGTACCGAACACCGAGCCCGCGCGCGTGAGCCGGGGGCCGGCCTCCTTGCCGTCGATCGGCACGACCTTCGCGATGCCGAAGTCGACGATCTTCACGAAGTCGATGCGGTTGTCGCGATCGACGAGGAACACGTTCTCGGGCTTGAGATCGCGATGGACGATCCCCTTGTCGTGCGCGGCGCCGAGCGCACGGGCGATCTGCGCGGCGATCCGGATCGCGCGCTGCGTCGGGAACGGCGCGCTCGCGCGGATCGTCGCGCCGAGCGTCTGCCCGGCGACGTACTCCATCACCGAGTACGTCATGCCGTCGGGCGTCGTGCCGAAGTCGGTGACGTCGATGATGTTGGGATGGCCGATGCGCGATGCCGCCCTCGCCTCCTGAACGAACCGCTGGATCGTCGCGGTGTCGCGCATGACCTCGCGCTTGAGCACCTTGATCGCGAGCGGTCGCTCGATCACCGCGTGGCGCGCGGCGAACACCACGCCCATGCCGCCCTCGCCGATCTTCTTCTGCACGTAGTAGCGGCCATCGAGCGTCTGCCCGACGAGCCGGTCGTACTCGCTGTCCCGCGCGGTCCGGAACGCGTCGAGCACCTCCTGGGGATGCTCCGACGCGGACACCGATCGCATCGGCGGGGGTGAGCTCGACGGGGCCTCCGGCGCGGCCCGCCCGACCGTGGACGTGATCTCCTGCGTGTTGACCGGCCCGGGCGTCAGCGGAAACGTGCGGTGCGGTTCGATGTTGGTCTTGAGCTGTCCCGAGATCCCGGGCGCGGTGACCGCCGGCATCGCCATCGACATCTGGGTCTCGGCGGCTGGGCTCGACTGCGCCACGAGCGGCGAGCGGTCGAACGGACAGAAGCCGGCCTCCGGAAACGTTCGGTGGCAGGCCGGGCACGCGTGGAGCACGGAACGCGATGCTCAGCGACGGGTCTCGCCGTAGAGCGGCGACTGGTAGTACGCGAACACCTCGTTGTCGGCCGAGACCGCGAGGATCGACTTGCCGTTGTACGGGAACGTCGTCAGCGCCCGGCCGAACTGCTGGTTGCTCTCGGGCGACGCGTCGTGGAGCGTCGCGACCGGCGTCGGATCGATGCCGGTCGTGACGTCGAGCTCGAACGCGAGGACCTCGCCGGCGACGGTGCCATCCACCGACGCGAGCGGGTAGCCAGCCATCACGTAGGTCGTGCCCTCGGCGGCGAGGATCGTCGTCGCCTTCATGCCGTCGCGATCGAGCGGCGCGCCGATGAGCTTGGGCTCCCGCGCGGGCGTCGCGTTCATCGCGGTCAGATCGTAGACCGCGATCCGCGACGCGGCGTCGGACTGGTGGTGCCCGGCGAGCACGAGGAAGTGCCCGTCGACGAGGTGCATGCTGGCGTTGGGCTCCGGCTTGAAGCCGACGTCGACCGGCACCGACAGCGGGAGCGCCGGCGTGGCGCAGCCATCGAACGCGTTGCCGTCGTAGAGGTAGAGCTTGCCCTCGGCGCTCCACACGACGAGGTCGTCGAAGTCGGTCTGCGTGATCCGCGCGGCGGCGATGCCGCGGACGGAGACGGGCGTGCCGTCGGCGTCGACGAGGTGGCACACCGGCTGCGGCATGATCCCCGAGCCGTAGACCGCGTCTAGCGCGGCGACGAGGATCTGCGACGGCTTCGGCGCCGCGGCCTGGCTGGCGACGCGCATGTACGTGGCCGCGTCGGGCGTCGACGGCCCGAAGATCTGGCTCGACGTCATCGTGTGGGTGCCGGCGAGCAGCGCGATGCTGCCGTCGCCACCGGAGTTGGTGACGAGGGCGACGTCGTCGGTCGCGGTGTCGGCGATCAGCACCGGCTGGAGATCGAGGTTGCCGATGCCGAACTGGTTGTTGAGCTTGAGCTCGGTCTTCGCGTCGAGGCTCGCCGCGCCGGTCGCGGTGTAGACCAGCTCGGTGTACAGCGCCTGGCCGGCGCCGAGCACGACGAGCGTGCCGCCGTCGGCGCTGGTGCGCAGCCCGCGCGCGAGCGCGACGCCGTAGTCGTTGGAGTTGGCGTCGGGCTTCTCCGTCGACTGGACCCACGCCTTGGCCTCGAGGTCATCGAACTCGGTCCACTGGCAGCCCGCGAGCGAGAGCGCGACGAGCGCGCAACGAGAGATGGAAGTTCTGATCGTCCGCATTACCAGTGCGTCTCCATGCCGATGCCGGCGTAGTTGGGTCCCAGCTGCGGCAGGATCGCGAGCGCGCGCACGTCGATGAGGCCGGTCGACGGCGAGCCCTTGTCGCGGAACGTGTAGTAGATGGCACCGAGCGCGGTGAGCGCGCCGAGGCCGTACGAGACGTCGGCGGCGATCGCGAAGATCTTGCCCTTGAGGAAGCGCGGATCGTTGCTGTCGGGCGGCGGCGTGCCGGCCTTGATCTCGCTGGTCAGGTCGTCGCGGTACTTGTTGGCCTGCAGGCCGAGGTAGATGCCGCCGCCGGTGAAGCCCGCGGCGAGGATGTACGCGACGACGGCGTCGCTGCGGCTCGGCTCGGGCGCGAGCGCGACCTTGACCTGCGTCTCGGTCTTGGCCTGGATCGACACGCGGCGGACGTACGTCTTGTAGCCGGAGCGGCGGACCTCGATCGTGTGGTCGCCCTGCGGGACGCTCTTGAGGCACGGGCCGCGCTCGCACAGCCGCTGGCCGTCGACCCAGATCGCCGAGTCCTCGATGCCGAGGCCCTGGACGTTGATCTTGCCGATCGGCGTGCCGTGGAGATCCGCCTTCACCGTGTAGGTCTGGCCGGGGAGGATCTCGAGCTCCTGCTTGTACTCGTCGTAGCCCTCCGACGAGATGTAGAACGTGTGCTTGCCCGGCTTGATGTTCTGCGCGAACGGCGTGCGCCCGATCGAGCCGATCGTCTTGTCGTCCATGTAGATCTCGGACTTCTCGATGTTCGACGCGAACTCGACCCAGCCGAGGTAGCCCTCTTCGGACATCACGGCCTTGAGGACGAACAGCTTCGACGGGTCGGCCTGGATCGACGACTCCGAGATCTTGAAGCCCTTCTTCTCGATGATGATCTTGTGCTCGCCGTCGAGCGATCCCGACCACGGCGTGGTCGCGAACGCGCCGCGCTTCTTGTCGTCGAGGTAGATCGTCGCGTTCTGCGGCTCGCTCTCGATGACGACGAGGCCGCGGACCTTGACCTCACCGAGGCTCTGGACCTCGGCGGACGGCGCCACCGGCGTGGGCGGCGCGGCCGAGCCGGAGCCGGAGCCGGAGCCACTGCCCGAGCCGCTGCCGACCGCGACGACCGGCAGCGCGGCGAGCCGCTTGATCTCGGCCTCGAGGACCGCGATCGCCTTCTCCACCTTCGCCTTGTCGGTCGCCTGCGGGTCCTCGGCGAGGTAGCGCTTGTAGAGCTCCACGGCCTTGGTGTACGCGACCGTGTCGGAGGTCTTCTTCCCCTTCATGTGGTACGCGGCGCCCGCGTTGTAGAGGAACTGCGGGAAGTTCCGCGCGCCGTAGGCGTCCTCGAAGCCCTTCGCCGCCTCGTCGTACTTGCCCTGCAGGTAGTCCTGCTGGGCCTGGTCGAACGCGGCCTGCGCCTTGGCCAGCGCACCCGATGACTGGGCAAACGAGCGTGGCGTGTGGATCGCGAAGATCGCGAGCACGCAAGCCGCGACCCAGGCGGCGATCACCAAAAACCGACGTGATTTCATAGTCTCTCCCGAAGCGGCGACCATAGCATTCTTTCTGACTCGCACCTGGCAGGCCGACTCAAACGAACGTGACGTTTGTCTCCACCGGCTCGCGCGTCGTGCGCCCGGCGTTCGCGGCCGCGGCCGGATCGGCGCGGCCGAGCACGAGCCCGAACAGGATGATGTCGTGCGCGCCGATCGGCAGGTGGGTGCGCAGCGTGTCGGGGAGCGCCGCCATCGACGCCATCGGGCACGTCGCGACGCCGAGCGCCGCGGCCGCGGTCAGCACGTAGCCGAGCCACACGCCGACGTCGACGTACGCGTACGGCCCGAGTCGGCGATCGCAGGTGACGACGGCCGCGTGGGGCGCGTCGAACAGCGCGTAGTTGCGCAGCCACGCCGCGTAGCGCCCGGCGCGATCGTCGCGGGCGATGCCCATCGCGCGGTACAGCGCGACGCCGCACGCGACGCGCTGCTTGCCGTACGGCTCGGGATACTCCGCGGGGAACGGGAGCTCGGGGTTCACCCGGCCGGCCCGCGCGGCGTCCTGCAGCGCGGTCGCGAGCGGCGCGGTCGTCGGTGGCGAGGTCACGACCACCCGCCACGGCTGGATGTTGCACCAGCTCGGCGCGTGCTGCGCGACGTCGAAGATCCGCCGCAGGACGGCGGGCTCGAGCGGCTCGGGCAGGAACGCGCGCGCCGAGTGCCGCGCGCGCCAGGTGGCCTCGAGGTCGTCGATCACGTCGCCGATCACGTCGCCGATCACTTCTTCCTCTTGAGCTCGCGGAACCGGAAGATGCCGGTGGTGTGGCCGTCGGAGAAGTGGATGCCGACGCCGTAGTTGCCCATCAGGTGCATGTCGGCGATGACCAGATCCTCGGGGACGACCTTGGGATCGAGCAGCCGCTCGCCGGTCACCTCGGAGACGCACAGCGCGCACGAGCACTTGATGCGGAGCTCGCGCGTCCCGTAGGTGTCCTCGGTCCCGTCGTCCCACACGAAGTGGACCTCGCGTTTTCCGAGGCCGTTGATCTCGAGGGGCATGGGCATGACGCGGTCTTACCGCATGCGCCCGCGGCTTCGCCAGGGGGCGACGGAGGGGGATCAGGGGCGACGGTGGAGCAGCACGATGTGCTCCGCCTTGTAGCGCTCGCCGAACGCGGTGCGCTCGATCGAGCCGAGCATCGGGCGCTCCTGCGAGGCCCACGCGGCGAGCTGGAGATCGTCGGTGAGCGCGTCGCGCAGGTCGTCGAGCGCGTAGACCGCGTGGCTGCTCACGACCGAGTCGCCGACGACGAGCGCGGCGAACCCGTTGGGCACGAGCGCCTTGGCGATCGTGGCGACGGTCTCGGCGAGCGCGGTGCGCCAGCGGACGAGCGCCTCGCGGCTATTGTTGGCGAACGATCGCCGCGAGCCGATCTCGCCCTCGTCCATCGCGCGGTGGCGCAGGCAGAGGAAGTCGAACCGCAGCCGCTGGTGCTCGGCGTAGTCGTAGGTGCCGGCGTAGGGCGGGGACGTGATGATGCCGACGGCGCCGCCGGGCGCCACGAGGTCGCCGAGCCCGCGCGCGTCGTACTCGTGGATCTTCGGCTGCTCGCCCTGCTGGTACGACAGGTCGTCGAGGCCATCGGCCAGGCCGATCGCGCGCTGCACGAACAGGCGCGCCGCGTTGCCGCGGGGCACGTTGCGATCGATCCACGTGCCGTCGGTGTCCGACGACCGGGACGACACCTTGTAGAGGATCGCCGACACGCACGCGAGCAGGACATCGCCGAGCTCGGCGTCGTCCTCGTGGATCTCGTCGACCAGGGTCGCGAGCAGCTCGAGCTCGCGCCGGGTGTGCGGCTGGAACCACGCCGCGAGCCGGCGATCGCGCGCGTTGGGATCGAAGCCGCGCGGCTTGCGGAGCGGCGAGGGCTCGGCGTTCGCCCGGCGGGCGGACTTGCCGGCCTCGAGGACCTGCCGGCCGATGCGCGCGGCGGTGTCGCGCAGCTCCATGCGCCGGCGCTGGGTCACCGTCCACGTCTTGGCGTGGGCGACGAGGCAGGCGAGCGGGTTGAGGTCGACGCCGAGCGAGCGAAACCCGGCGGCGCGGGCCTCGACGAGGACGGTGCCCGAGCCGCAGAACGGATCGACGATCATGTCGGACGGCGCCGCGTTGCGGGCGACCAGCTCGACGAGGATGCGCGCCGTCGCCGGGTGGAGCCGGGCCGGGTAGGTATGGAACGGATGGGTCAGCGAGTCGGCGGTCTCCTCGTCGATCTGCGGCGCGCGGAGCGCGGCGACGAGGATCTCGGCGAGGTCGGGAGGCCCGTCGGCGAAGATGCGCCCGGGCGTCCGAGGCATCGACATCGAGCGTCGCTGGCGCGAGCGTTCCTGTGTCGGTGCGGGTGGGCGCGTTCTGGGGGGCACGGAGGTGACATACACCCTTCGCGGCTCCGTGACATTGGTCGTGGCACCGAGCCCGCGTTCCGGTGTACGAAAGGCGCCATATGAACCGTCGTCTGTCGTCGTCTCTGTTCGTCCTCGCGCTCGCTCCGCTCGCCGCCTGTGGTGACGACGGCGCCACCGCCAAGGTCGATGCGCCGATCGTGCTCATCGACTCGGCGCCCGACAGCGGCACCCCGCCGATCCCCGACGCGGCGCCCGACGCGCCTCCGGCCGTCGCCGACCTGGCGTGCATGACCACCGCGATCCCGACGACGACCGGCGTGGCGAACGTCGTCATGAGCGGCACGGCGCAGACCGCCAGCATCTCCGGCCAGAGCAACGTGTCCGGCGCGGTGCTCACCGTCAAGGACGCCACGGGCACCACGATCGCGAGCGTGACCCCGAACAACCCGGCGACCACCCCAACGGCTGGCACGTTCAGCTTCACGATCCCGACCGGCGGCAACGCCGTCGACGGCCATCTCCTCGCGACCAAGACCGGGCTGCGCCCGTCGGCGGTCTACCCGCCGAACCCGCTGGTGGCCGACCAGGGCTCGATCCCGCTCCTGATGTTGAGCGACGCGACGTTCAACCTGCTCAAGCAGATCGGCGACGCGACCGAGGACGCCACGACCCAGGGCTCGGTGGTGGTGGTCGCGCTCGACTGCGCGGGCAACCCGATCGAGGGAGCGACGCTCGCGGTCACCCAGAATGGCACGGCGGTCAACGACGTCGTTCGCTACGCCCGCCCGTTCATGGGCGTCCCCGCGCCCACCGCGAGCGCGCTGTCGACCGACACCACGGGCACGGTCTACGTCATCGGCGCGCCGGGCATCGCCGCGGGCACCCCGACCACGCTCACGTTCACCGTCGGCGGCACGGCGCTGCGCCCGCATACGGTCGGCACGTTCCCCGGCACGATGACGATCACCGTCGTCACGCCGTAACGACGTTGCCGGCCGGGAGCCGATTCAAGTAACCTCCGCGGATTACGGAGGTCTTCTTCACGAGCGTCGACGATCGTCACGCTCATTTGATCGGCGGCATCACCGCGATCGAGCGCCGCGTGCGCGAGGTCGCCAAGCAGGGCGCCACCCGCGCGATCGTGGCGGCGCTGCCGGTCGAGCTGCGCCCGCTGCCGATCGCGATCGAGTGGGTGGATCCGGACACGGCGCCGCCCGCCGGCATGCGGGTCGAGCGCGCGGACGTCGTCGCGGGCATCGAGCTGGTGGACGACGAGGCGTGCGCGCGGGCGGAGTGGACGGTCATCCGCGGGATGAACAAGTCGTTCGAGGGGCCGGTCGACGCGCTGATCAACTGGCGGTTCTCGATGCGCATCACGCGGCTCTTGTCGCACCGCTCGCTCGCGGTGACGCCGAACCTCGTCACGATCGTCGCGATCCTCGTCGGGCTGTGCGCGGGCGCGCTCGCGAGCCGCGGGCAGTACGTCTACTGGGCGATCGCGGGGGTGCTGCTCGAGGTCAACTCGATCCTCGACTCGTGCGACGGCGAGCTCGCCCGGCTGCGGTTCCAGTACAGCAAGCTCGGGCAATGGCTCGACAACCTGTCGGACGACATCGTCGACAACGCGTTCATCGCGGCCGTCGGGTACGGCCTCGGTGGCATCTGGTGGCCGCTCGCGCTCGCGGCCGCGGGTGGGCGCGTGCTGGTGTCGATCACCACGTACGTCGAGGTGTATCGCCGCACCGGCACGGGTGACGTGTTCGCGTTCCGCTGGTGGTTCGAGACCGACAAGGCGACCGCCGACGAGGTCTACGACTACAAGAACCCGGTGACGTGGCTGCGCTCGTTCGGGCGCCGCGACACGTTCGTGTTCGTGTGGATGCTCGCGTGCGTGGCGCACCTGCCGTGGTGGGTCGTCGGCCACGGACTCGCGATCGCGGCGGTCAACGTCACGCTGCTCGCGCTCCAGCTCACGGTGTTCCGCAAGCGCCGCATGGCCTGAGGTCGTCGACGCTCACGCCCGCCCGGCGAGCTGGGCCGGCGGTCGGAGCGTCTGCCGCGGGGCACGTTGCCGGAGCAGCCGTGAGACCTCGCGCTGGAGGTCGCTCGCCGGGTACGGCTTCTCGAGCAGGATCGCGCCCGCGGCCACGATCGCCTGGGCCTCGGCTTCGTTCGCGTAGCCGGTGGCGATCAAGATCGGGACGTTGCTTCGTTTCCGGATCTCGCGAAAGCACTCGGCGCCGCCCATCACGGGCATCCCCATGTCGAGGATGACGAGATCGAACCTCGTCTCGGGATCGTCGATCGCGGCGAGCGCGTCGACGCCATGGCCGGCCGTCACGACGGCGAGCCCCATGCGTTCGAGACCCGGTTGCGAGGCGACGTCGATCGTCCCGCCGTGGGCGTGGACGATGCCGTAGACGGTCGACAGTCCCAGGCCGGTCCCCTGGCCGATCGCCTTGGTCGTGAAGAACGGGTCGAAGATGCGCAGCCGCGTGGCCTCGTCCATCCCCTTGCCGTTGTCGGTCACGGTGAGCCGTACCCGCCGGCCCGCGATGACCTGCGCCGCGATCACCAGGTGCCCTTCGCCGGTGATCGCGTCGGCGGCGTTGAGCCCGAGGTTGATGAGGATCTGGCCCAGGTGGATCGGATCGCCGTCGACGCAGGCGTCGGCGAGGTCGAGATCTTCGTGGATCGTGATCGACTTCGGCAGCGTCCGGCGGAGGAGTGGGATGAGGTCGCGGATCACGTCGCCGAGCGCGACGACCTGCTTGCGGTACTGGCCGCGCCGGCTGAAGGTGAGCAGCCCGCGGGTGAGCGTGGCGCCGCGCGCGGCCTGATCGATGATCTCCTCGAGGTCGTCGCGCGCCGCCGGGTCACCGGCGTCGTCGAGGAGGAGCCCCGCGAGGTTGGTGATCGAGAACAGCACGTTGTTCATGTCGTGGGTGACGCCCGCGGCGAGGGTGCCGATCGCGTCCATGCGCTGGGCGTGGAGCAGCTGGTCCTGCAGCGCGGCGCGCTCCCGGTTCGCGTCCTCGAGCTCGCCGAGTCGCCGGGCGAGGAGTCTCGTGGTCTCCCCCTCGGACAGCCGGAGGAGCTCGACCCGGATGAGCGCGCGACGCATCAACACGTGGATGAGGAGCGCGAAGCACGACGCGGTCACGAGCGCCGACACCAGCGTCGCGCCGCTGGGCGCGCTGACCAGCATCGGGATCGCCACCGCGTCGGTGATGACGATCGTGGCGATGACCAGGGGGGTGCGGAGCAGCACGCCCGTGCTGATGACGAGCAACGCGACGAGGATCGCGAGCACCGCGTTCTGGCTCGAGGCCAGCGTGGCCAGCGTGGCCGCGAGCGGGCACCACAGGACCGCGATCGAGGCGTGGTGACTCCAGCGCGTGGGGATGCGGCGCCACGCGAACGCGACGGACAGCAGCGAGAGGATCGCGAACAGGGCCCAGTCGATCCCGAACACCAGGGCGGAGGGACGAAAGCCCAGCGGGCCCGCGCCGAGGAGATAGAACGCGAGCACCGCGAGGACCGCGGGAGCGAGCACGCGTGCGCGCTCTCGCACGACCGGGGCGAGCACGCTCTGCAGGTCCATCTCCGACGGGGATCGACCGATCTTTGAAGGGATCAAGGTGGTCGCGGTCGTCAGTCGCCGAACACGACGCGGACCCCGGGCAGCGCGAGCGGGGTGCCAGGCGCGACCCGGAGCTGGCGCAGGCGACCCCGCGCCGCGAGCCGGTGGAGCGCGGCGAGCAGGGCGGGCGAGACGCGCGCGTCGCCGACGGCGAGCTGCTCGACGTGGCGACACGCCGGCGCGTCGAGCAGCGCGATCACGCCGTCGTCGAACGCGGGGCACGCGAGGTCGAGGCTGCGGAGCGCGCCGCTCGGCAGCTGTGTGGCGAGGTGGGTCGCGAACGCGTGATCGAGCGGCGCGGCATAGACGAGGCGCACGAGCTGGTCGAGGCGCGGCCCGAGCGCGTCGAGCCCGCGGCGGGTCACCCGCGGGGCGTGCAGCTCGAGCGTCGTGAGGTCGGCTAGCGGCGCCCCGGCGAGCGCCACGAGGACGTCGTCGGTGAGCTCGAAGCGGGCGAGCTCGGCGAGGCGGGCGAGCACGTCGCTCGCGGCGAGGATGCGCGCGCGCTCGACGTCGAGCGAGCACGCCAGCCGCGCGGGGCGCACCACGCTGGCCGCGAGCGCGGCCGCGGTGGCGCGGGTGAAGTCACCGAAGCCGAGCGTCTCGACGCCGGTCAGGTGCGGCGACGCGAGCAGTTTATGGGGTTGTGCGAGCAGCCCGAGCTCGCGGACCTGGGCGAGCGCCGGCATCGCGGCCAGCTCGCGGCTGGGGTTGCTCACGAGCAGCTTCGTGATCGGCTCGAGCGCGCAGAGCTGCGCGAACGCGCGGGTCGCCGCGCCGCGCAGCGTGACGTGCTCGACGAAGCCGCGCTCGAACGTCAGGCTCGTGCGGCCGGTGCGCAGCTCGGCGCCGAGCGCGAGCAGCGGCGCGCTCCACGCCACCTCGTGAGCCTCGGCGAGGCCGTCGAAGCGTCGCCCCCACACGTCGTCGTCGGGCCCCAGCCCGGCGCGGCACGCGAGCACGACGTACTCGCCGCGCGGATCCGCGCGGTCGGTCAGCCAGTCAGCGGCGACGAGTCGCGGGCCGTCGGCGAGCGGCTCGAGCCGGATCTCGTGGACCAGCGCCGACCAGGACGTCTCGGCGCTCATCCGCGCTCACGGATGCAGGGCGGCGATCTCGTCGACGGAGAAGCCGTAGTCGACGAGCACGGCCCGGGAGTGTTCGCCCAGCCTGGGCGGCGGCGACGCGTTCGTCGGGGCACCGACCGGCGTGCGGACCTGCTGGATCGGGCCGACGCCGGCGCCGCCGTCGATCGAGAAGAACACCTCGCGGGCGACGTGCAGCGGGTGGGTCGCGAGCTCGCCCAGCTCGAGCACCAGCTCGACGCAGCAGTCGTGCGCGCCGAGGATGGTCAGCCAGTCGGCCGCGGGGCGCGTCGCGAAGATCGCGGCGAGCTCGGCGCGCGTCGTCGCCTGGCGAGCGGGCGTGCCGACGATCTCCGCGAGGTCGGGCTTGCGGCCGAGCGCGGTGTTGAGCGCGATCCAGAACTTCGGCTCGAGCGCGCCGACCGCGAGGTAGCGATCGTCGAGCGTGCGGTACACGCCGTACATCGCGAGCCCGCCGTTGAGCGACTCGGTGCCGCGGGTCGGCGTCGCGCCGCAGTCCTGGTTGCCGAGCTCCGCGGCGAGCAGCGCGAGGGCACCCTCGGTCATCGAGATGTCGAGGTGCGCGCCCTTGCCGGTGCGCCCGCGGCCGACGAGCGCGGCGAGGATCGCGGTGGCCGCCCACAGCGCGCCACCGGCGAGATCGGCGATCTGCACGCCCGGCATCATCGGCGCGGCGCCGGCCTCGCCGGTCATACCGAGCACCCCGGCGAGCGCGATGTAGTTGAGGTCGTGGCCGGCGCGGCCCTCGTACGGGCCGGTCTGCCCGTAGCCGGAGATCGAGCACACGATGATCCGCGGGTTGCGCGCGGCGAGCGTGGCGTAGTCGAGCCCGAGCTTGGCCATCACGCCGGGCCGGAACGACTCGACGACGACGTCGGCGTGCTCGACCATGCGGAGGAACGCGTCGCGCGCCGCGGCGACCTTGAGGTCGAGGGCGAGCGAGCGCTTGCCGCGATTGACCGCGAGGAACCGTCCAGCCATCCCGCCCTTCGATGGGGGGATCGCCCGGAGGTAGTCACCGACGCGCGGATCTTCCACCTTCACGACGTCGGCGCCGAGATCGGCGAGCACCATCGTGAGGAACGGCCCCGGGAGGAGCCGTGAGAGATCGAGGATCCGGATCCCGGCGAGCGCGTCGCCGAGGACGCTCACTTGGCGCGAGCGATGTCGAACAGCTGCTGCAGCTTCATCGCGAGCATCGGGTCACCCGACACCTGGAGCTTGCCCTGGAAGTAGAACTGCATGCCGGCGTTGGGGTCGGCGAGCATCGTCTTGAAGTCGTCGTGCGCGACGGCGACCGTGCACTGCGCCTTGCCGGCGTCACCCTTGGTGCAGGTCGGCGGGTTCGCGATGAGGTCGACGGTCCACTCGCCGCCACCTTCGCCGGTGACCTTGAAGCAGTAGATCGCGTTGACCTCACGAGCCTTGTCGGGGTGCTCTGCGAGCCCCTTGGGGACGAGGTTGTCGAACAGATCTTGAGCGCTGGTCGGCATGGTCGGCATGAGCGGGTGTTACCGCGGGTGCTCGGCGACCGTCAACAGCACCGTCCAGGATACAGTCACCGTTGACTGTGAACCTGACTGCACGTCAGATCGACGGGAGATCGGCGGTCGCGAACGCGCAGGTGGCGGCGTCGCCCTCGGTCGGCGCGAACGTCGCCGAGTCGCCGTAGTAGGTGCGGCGGAACTGCGCGCTCCAGCACTCCGACGCCTCCACCGTCGTCGTCCCCAGATCGCCGCCCG
>JAPLLF010000934.1 GCA_026387715.1 Pseudomonadota bacterium | reverse complement strand
GCGAGACGATCGCCGCCGGCGACGTCTCCAACGTCCAGGCCGGCGCGCGCTACCGCCTGGTGCGCGAGCTCGGGCGCGGCGCCACGGGCGTCGTCTACCTCGCGCGCGACGTCGAGCTCGAGCGCGAGGTCGCGGTGAAGCTCCTGCACCCTCACCTCGCCGGCGCCGTGCAGGCCGATGCGCTCGCGCGGTTCTTCAACGAGGCGCGCGTGATGGCGTCGCTCCGCCACCCCAACGTCGTCGCGGTGCTCGACCTCGACGAGGGCGCGCGCCGCATCGTGATGGAGCTCGCCGCGGGCGGCACGCTCAAGGACATCCTTCGCGAGCGTGGGCGGCGGCCATCGCGGCGGGCGATCGAGCGGCACGTGCAGATCCTGTCCGCGCTGGCGGCCGCGCACCGCCGCGGCATCGTGCACTGCGATCTCAAGCCCGCGAACCTCATGTTCCGCCGCGACGTCGACCTGCCCGGCGTCGAGGTCATGCTCGGCGACTTCGGCGTCGCGCACCTTCCCGACGAGACCGGCCTGGTGTCGTCGACCACGCGCCGCGCCGAGGCCGTGGGCACGCTCGCGTACATGGCGCCCGAGCAGCGCCGCGGCGAGGTGTCCCCCGCCATCGACGTCTACGCGAGCGCCGTCGTCCTCTACGAGCAGCTCGTCGGCCGCACCCCGTGGGCGCGCGACGGCGGCCTCCACGCCCGGCGGACGCGCGAGGACTTCCTCGTGCCGCCCGACATCCTGCCGCCGACGCTCGTCGACAGCATCCAGGCGCACCTCTCGAAGATCGGCGACCCCGATCCGGACGAGCGACCGACCACGACCGAGGCCCTCGCGGAGGCGCAGCGCCTGCGCGAGCGGATCATCGCGCTCGAACAGACCCCGTAACCTCGCTGCCGGAGACGCGTATGCAGGACATGACGCCACGAACGCTCTACATCACGCTCGCCGCGCTCGTCATCGGGTGCGTTCCTGCCTCCGACGCCAAGGAGCCGCCGAAGGGCGCCCCCGCGAGCAAGGGTGGCCCCCGCGAGGTCGCGGTGCTCGCGGCCGGCTGCTTCTGGGGCGTCGAGGCCTGGATGGCCAAGGCGCCCGGCATCGTCGACATCGAGGTCGGCTACGCCGGCGGCGAGGCGAAGACCACGTCGTACGAGCAGGTCTCCAGCGGCGCGACCGGCTTCGCCGAGGCCGTGCGGATCACGTTCGATCCGTCGGTCGTGAGCTACGAGCAGCTGCTCGCGCAGTGGTTCTTCCGCATCCACGATCCGACGACCAAGAATCGCCAGGGCAACGACGAGGGGCCGCAGTATCGCTCGGCGATCTTCCCGCAGACCGACGCGCAGCGCGCCAGCGCGCAGAAGGTGGTCGCGAAGGCCGACGAGAGCCACCTGTGGAGCGCACCGATCACCACGACGATCGAGCCGTCGCGCTCCTGGGTGAAGGCGGAGGACTACCACCAGGACTACCTGGTGAAGCACCCCGGCGGGTACGACAACCACTACCTCCGCGAGCTCACGCTTCGTCTTTGACCGGGGTCGCCTTGAGCGCGGCCTTGCCGTCCTTGACGTAGACGGTGAAGCGCACTTCCTTGCAGCCGGTCTTCGCCATCAGGTCGTCGCGGTTCTTCGTGAGCTTGTCGGCGAACTTCTGGTAGGTGAGGCCGCTCGTCGCCTCGCCGCAGCTCTGCTTCACGGCGACGAACTGCTCGAACACCTGGTTGAAGTACGGATCGACCTCGGCGACGGTGGGAGCATTCGGATCGATCGGAGTGACGACCGACCCGGACAGCCCACCGAGGATGTCCTCGTCGAGCGACAGCGCCGGCGCGGCGATCGGCGCGGCGATCGGGGCCGCGATCGGCGCCGGCGGAGGCGTCGGCGCGCGGGCAGGTTTCGGCGGCGGCGTGGCCGCGACCGGCGGCGGGGGTGGTGCGGCGGGCTTCACGGGGGCCGGCTTCGACGGCGCCAGCGCGGCGAACGGTGGCGTCGGCGCGGCCGACACCGGCCCGGAGTCGCCGAACTTGAAGTCCGACGGCGGCACCGCGCTGCCGCTGCTCGGCCCACCGGGACGCACGCTGGGGAGCGCGCTCGAGAGCAGGTCGATCGTCCCGAGGCTGCCCTCGGGGGCGGGGCCGAGGAGCTGATCCATGTCCTTGCGGGCGGACTTCGCCTCGCGTCCGAGCTTGTCGATCGCGATGTTGACGCTGCGCGCGATCGAGCCGTACTTCCCCCTGTGCGCGTCCTCGGCGAGCCGCTGCTTGTCACCCTTGCCGAGCGCGACCGCGTCGCCGGTGAGCTTCTTGAGCGGACGATCGGTCTCGACGAACATCAAGCCGATGCCGAGCGCGAGCGCGAGGAGGAACCCGCCACCGACAAGCAGCCACGGGAAGTTCGCGAACGACAGATCACCCTGACGCACGACGCCCAGGGTCGCGCCGAAGCCGACGGTCTCGGGCTGCTTGATGTAGACCGCGTAGAACGCCTGCTTGGTGGCGGCCTCGCCCGGTAGCCGCGCGACGATCGACGTGTAGTTCGAGCTGCTCGCCTGGAGCTGCAGCGGCTGGTTGGCCTGGCAGTCCCGGGTGAGATCACCGCCGGTGAGCTTGCCGAACGCGTCGATCATCGGCTTGTGCTGGAACGCGATCGTCTTGCTGCCCGCGACGTCGTTCTCGCCGAGGAAGAAGCCGATGTCGATGTCGAGCCCGTCGACGAGCTTCTGCGCCAGGGCGTTGGTGACCGCGTGCCCCAGCACGACCGCGCCGACGTAGGTCACCGGCGCGTCTCGCTTGACGACCGGCGCGGCGGACACGAAGTACATCGTGCCGTTCTGCTCCCACAGATCGTCCCGCATGTAGCCCGCCAGCGCATCGTCGACGAGCGGGCGGCCCGCGACGACGTCGCCGAACTCGTTCGCGTCGAGCTTCACGCGCGCGACGACGCGGCCCTTCTTGTCGATCAGCATCGCGAAGTCGGGCTGCCGACCCTGGATGCCCTGCATCACCTTCTCGGCGGTTTCGCGCACGCCCTTCATGCGCGCCTCGTCGAGCTTGTCGGCGCCGCTCGCCTGCTCGAGCGCGCCGACGACGTCCTGGGTGCGCGCGAAGCTGCCGGTCAGCTCGACGCGCCGCCGGGCATCGTCGGTGAGGAGGATGTTGATGACGCCACACGCGACCGCGAGGCGCTGTTGCTCCTCGGCGACGAGCACGCGCTGTGCGGGGCGCGGCAACACGAGGGCGATGACGAGGGCGATGGCGCCCGCGAGGGCGATGATGAAGAACCAGATCTTGGACCAGAACACCGTCGCCTCACTTCTTCAGCGGGTAGCCGGTGGGAATCTTCGCGGTGACCTCGCCCTTACCCTTGGCAGGGATCACCACGGCGTCGTCCGGGCGATCGAGCCACCCGTCTTTGCTGGACAGCGGATTGAAGTAGTAGATGCGCAGCTTGTAGGTGCCACCCGGGAGCTCCGGAATCTCGAACTTGCCGTTGTCGTCGATGTTCGCGACGTACGGCGTCGTGACGACGAGCAGCTTGGCCTTGATGTGCGGCGCGTCCGACGCGGTGATCGTGTACGCCTTGGCTTCCTTGGTGCGGAACGACTTGGGACCACCTGGGTTTATCGGCCCACCCGGGATGAGCTTCGGATCCTCGACGGCGACCAGCGACCGCGCGGTCTTGGTGACGTTCTTGATCACGACCTCGGCGCCCGCGGGCACCGCGAGCAGCGGCTTGCCGAACGAGTCACCGACCAGCTCCCACGAGACCTGGATGCTGCTCTCGGGGGCCGGGGCCTCGGCCTCCGCGACGACGACGAGGTAGGGTGCGACGTTGACAGGATTGATCTTGGTCAGCGGATTCTCGACGCGATCGAGGAACCCACGGGTCGCGACCGGCGGGCGATCGGGGGGCGCGGGCAGCTCGAGCTTGCCGACGAGCGAGCCCGCGTGTGCGGCCGTGACGCCGAGGCCGAAGACCAACACAGCAGAAAGGACACGCATGGAGGCCGTGGAATCGTAGAGCCGGCGGAATCTTTATGGAAGTCGCGGAGGCGCAACCTTTCGAATCCCCGGCGATAGCCCCGGGTGATGCCCGTCCCGCACGACACCCCGTACCCGCTGACGCCGCTCGTCGTCGCCTTCGCCTTCGCCGTGGGCATCGCCGTCGCGCCGCTCCTCGACGCGCTGGGCGTCGTCCCGACAGCGCGATGGGCGGCCTGCGCGACGGTGCTCGTGATGATCGGCGTCGTCGGGCGGCGCGTCCGCGATCGGCGCCTCGACCTCGCCCTCGGGCTCGGCGCGCTCGCCTTCGCGGGCGCAGCGCGCGGGGCGCTCCCCGCGTCGGCGCCCGTCGGGATCGACGATCGCGAGCTCGATCGGATCGAGGGCGTCGTCGACGGCGCCGTCGTCGAGACGCCGACGGGGATGGGTGCGCTGGTGGGCGAGGTGTGGGTGTGGGCCGACCAGGCGCTCGTGCCGGGTGAGGCGATCGCGGTGACGGGCCTCCTGCGTTCGGCGCGCGGGTCCCGCGGCGACGAGCAGCCGGATCGCGAGCGCACGCTCGCCGCGCGCGGGGCGACCGCCGAGCTGACGGCCGTGACGATCGAGCGCCTCGCGGACGACCCTGGCGTGCGCGATCGGGTCTGGCGGTGGGCCGCGCGCGCGCGCGCGACGGGCGCGGCCACGATCGAGGAGGCCGGCGGCGACCCCGTCGGCCGCGCCGCGCTGCGCGGGATCACGCTCGGCGATCGTCGCGACATCCCGCCAGCGCTCGACGCGCGCTGGCGAGCGCTCGGCATCTACCACGTGCTCTCGGTCAGCGGGCTCCACCTCGCGGTGATCGCCGGGCTCGCGTTCGCCACGCTCCGCCGCATCGCGGCGGCGCTCGCGCGGCGAGCGAGCGCGGCGCGGCTCGCCGGCCCTCCCGCGATCGCGATCGCCGTCGCGTACACGCTCGTGACCGGCGCGCAGCTCGCGACGCTGCGCGCGCTCGTCGCGATCGCGATCGTGATCGTCGGCGCGATGCTCGAGCGCCCGGTCCGCTTGCTCGACGCGATCGGCGTCGCGGCGCTCGGCCTCCTGCTGTGGCACCCGCTCGATCTGTTCGATCCCGGCTTCCAGCTGTCGTTCGTCGCGGCGCTCGTCCTGGCGCTGCGGGCGCGCCGCGAACCCGTCGACGCGCTCGCCGAGCCCCCCACGAGCGTGCGCCGGATCGTCGCCTGGCTCGGCCGTGGCATCGCGACGTCCGCGTGGGTCGCGCTCGCGACCGCGCCGATCACGGCGTTGCAGTTCCAGGAGGTCGCGATCGGCGGGCTCGTCGGCAACGTCGTGTTCGCGCCGATCCTCGAGCTCGTCGCGCTGCCGCTGGCGCTCGGCGGCGTCGTGCTCGGGCTCGCGCTGCCGATCCGCCTGGCGAGCGACGTCGTCGGCTGGATCGATCGTGGCGTCGGGGTGCTCGCGGAGGGCGCGCCGATCGGCAAGGTCGCCATCGCCTCTCCCCTCGTCGCCGCGATCCTCGTCGGGCTCGCGCTCGCGCTCGCGCGCACGCCCCGCCATCGCCACGCGCTCGTGCTCGCGACCTGCCTCGGCTGGCTCGTCGCGCGCGCCCCACCACCGATCGGTGACCTGCGGGTCACGTTCGTCGACGTCGGCCAGGGCGACGCCGCGATCGTCGAGCTGCCCGACGGCGCGGTCTGGCTCGTCGACGCCGGCGGCGAGGCGGCCGCCCGCGAGGTCGCGGCGCAGGCCGCACCCGGGCGCGCGATCACCCGGATCCTGCGGGCCCGCGGCCACGACCACGTCGACCTCGTCGTGATCTCGCACCCCCACCCCGACCACTACCTCGGCCTGCTCGGGCTCGACCTCCCGGTCCACGCCGTGTGGTCGGCGCGCGAGCCCCCGGCCGGCCCGTCGGCCTTCTCCGAGGTGGTCCGGGCGATCGGCCAGGTCGCGACGCCACCGACGCTCGGCGTCCACACGTCCGGGGACGTCGAGCTCGCGGTCCTCGCGCCGCGCTTCGACGACGCGCACGCCCCGGCGCTGGCCACGACCGATCCGGTCCGCACGGTGAACGACAACTCGCTGGTCGTCGCGATCCGCTATCGCGGGCGGGCGATCCTGTTCGCGGGTGATCTCGAGGCCGAGGGCGAGGCGGCCCTCGCGCCGGGCCGCGTCGACGTCGTCAAGGTGCCCCACCACGGCAGCCGGACGTCGTCGAGCGCCGCGTTCGTGGCGGCGACCCACCCGACCTTGGCGATCATCTCGTGCGGGCGCGGCAACCGTTTCGGCTTCCCCGCCCCGGAGGTCGTGGCGCGGTGGCGTGCCGCTGGGGCGACCGTGCTGCGGACCGATCTGCTCGGCGCGATCACGCTGACGATCGACGCTGACGGGGCTCTCTATTGGTTGCCGAATCCGTGACTTGACCATCGGATTGCGGGACCATGAGCGCGATGGATCAGGGCCTGGACCAGGCCGTTGCGCGAGGCAGCGAGCATCTCAAGCAAGGCAAGCTTCCCGACGCGCAGGAGGCCTTTCGCAAGGCGCTCGAGATCGAGCCCGGCAACCCGAAGGTGCTGGCGCTGCTCGGGCTCGCGTATTTCCGCGCCAGCGACTTCGAGCACGCGCGCCCGATCTACGAGGACCTCGTCGAGCGGCTGCCGACCGATGCCTCGCACCGCCTCAACCTCGGGCTCGTGTACCTCAAGCTCGGTGACGCCGACCGCGCGATCAGCGCGCTCGAGGCGAGCCGGCGCCTCGACCCGAGCCAGGGCCGCGCGATCAGCTACCTCGGCCTCGCGTACGCACGCGCCGGCCGCTACGCCGAGGCGTATCGGTCGTTCCTGATCGCCGGGCAGAACGAGCTCGCGATCGAGATCGAGCAGAACCTGACCCAGGCCGAGCGCGACGGCATCCACGGCCAGCTCGGGCGCACGCCGCAGGGACCGCTGCCCGCCGCCGACCCCGAACCTCCCGCGATCGCGATCGCGCGCACGGTCTCGTCCGAGCCCCGGACCAAGCCGCCGGTCGCTCCCCCGGGCGCGCGGACGGTGTCGCAGGAGCTCGTGGCGAAGGCGGAGGCCGCCACGCTCGCCGCGGTCGCCCCGACCCAGCCGATCCAGGCGGTCGCCCCGACCCAGCCGATCGAGACGGTGAAGCCGCGGACGCGCACGCCGCATCCGCTCGAGTCGTCCCCCGAGATCACGATCCTCACGGAGCCCACCAAGCCGGCCGCCGCCGATCCGCTGACCGACTCGATGCAGTTCGTGTTGCCGACCGCGCCGGCTGGCGCCGCGCCGCTCAAGCTCGACGGCCGATCGATGGTCTCCCAGGCCGTCGCCGACGCCTCGGCGACGAGCACCACCGCGACGCGGACGAGATCCGGCGGGTTCGCCCCGCGCCCGCTCTCGGAGCTCGCGACCGAATCGCTGGTGCGCGCCGACGACGGCGACGACCCGTTCGAGCTCAGCGGCGGCGCGCTCGTGATCCGGGTGTCCGACAAGGTGCTCACGCGCCTCGACGGCGTCCACGTCTCGGGCGGCGATCTCCAGTTCGACGTCGCGACGCGCCGCTCGCGCGGCCACAACACCAACGAGCGGTTCGATTTCGGCGGGTTCCCGCTGCACGTCGTCAGCGGCAAGGGCTACCTCATCGCGGTGCCGAACGGGCGCGTGTTCGATGCGGTCGCGCTCGACGACGACATCCTGTATCTCCGCGAGGATCTGATCTTCGCGTTCGAGTCGACGCTGCGCTGGGAGAGCGGCAACGTCCCCGGGCTGCGCGGCAAGCTGCCGGTCGTCCAGTTCCGCGGCGACGGCGTCGTCGCGCTGCGGCTCGAGCGGCCGCTCGTGCGCGTGAAGCTGCCGTCGTCGGGGGTCGTGCTCGTCGACCACCAGCGTCTCGCCGGATGGATCGGTCGCGTGATCCCGCGCGCCGTCGTGCCACCCGAGGGTGGTCCGATGGGCGAGATCTGCGTCGAGTGCACCGGCGAGGGCGTGATCCTCGTCGAGCCCGCGGCGGATCCGACCAAGCCCAGCTTCCCTCGCCCTGCCCCGCCACCGCCGCCCGTACCGCCACCCGCACCCGAGCCCGTGGAGCCGGTGATGAGCGTCGAGTCGGCGCTGCGGGACGCGCTCGGCCCCGACGTCTTCTGATGCTCGACCCGATCGCCGCGGCGGCCACGCTCGCGGGACGTCGAGGACGCGTGCTGCTCCACTCCGGCCGCGACGACGATGGCCTCGGTCGCTACTCGTTCCTCGCCGCCGAGCCACGCGCGACGCTGATCGCGCGGGGCCACGCGATCGTCGAGACCGACGCCGCGGGGCATCCGATCCGGCGCTACACCGCCGATCCGTTCGACGCGGCGGAGGCGTTCCTGCGCGCCCACGACTGTGTGGCCGATCGCGCGTTCGACGCCCGCGCCGCGGCTCCCGTGCCCCGCGTGATCGGCTTCTTCGGCTACGACCTCGCCCGCGTCGTCGAGGCGCTGCCCGGCGGGCCACGCCTCGGCAACGACACCCCCGATCTGTGGCTCGGCGCCTACGACGCCGTCGCGCGCTGGTCCCCCGATGGCGCGTTCGACGTCCTCGGCACCGACGCCGGATGCGCGCGCCTCACCCAGGCGCTCGCGGTCGCCCGCCCGATCGGCCTGCCGCCGTCGTTCGGACCGCTCGTGGCAGACGACGACGCGGCGCACTACCTCGCGCGCGTCGAGCGCGTCCGCGACTACCTCGCCGCCGGCGACGTCTACCAGGTGAACATCGCGCGCCGGCTGGTCGCGCGCGAGCGCATGCCCGGCGATCCGCTCGCGCTGTACGCCGCGCTCGCCGCGGTCGCGCCCGCGCCCTACGGCGCGCTGATCGAGGCCGACGGCGCGACGGTGATCTCGGGCTCACCCGAGCGTTTCCTCGCGACGTGTGGCGATCGCCTCGAGACCCGCCCGATCAAGGGCACCCGCCCGCTCGGCGGGGCCGATGGCGCCGACGCCCTCGCGCGCTCCCCCAAGGACGGCGCCGAGCACCTGATGATCGTGGACCTCGAGCGCAACGACCTGGGGCGCATCGCCGACACCGGCAGCGTGACCGTCGACCGCCTCGGCTACGTCGTCGA
>JAPLLF010000737.1 GCA_026387715.1 Pseudomonadota bacterium | reverse complement strand
GTCGCCAATCCGGTCTGGATCAGCGTTCGGCGGTCGATGGTCACGACGTGAAGATAACGCGGCCGGGCGGCTAGAATGGCCGGCGATGAGGATCTTCCCGCCGGGCGTGATGTGTGTGGTGTACGTGACCGCCTGCGTGACCGCCTGCGCGACCGATCCGTCGCTGGCGGTCCACGTCGACCACGATCCGGCGATCGCCGCGCTCGTCGACCGCACGGTGGTGGCGATCTACGCCCGGCCGGCGCTGACCTGCGCGATGATCGAGTTCGCCGACGTCACCGACGACGAGCTGCGCGGGGCGCTCGCCGCCGAGGCCGAGGCCGGCGCGCCGCTCGACGGGATCCCGCGCGTCGACGACAAGCTCGTCGTCGCGCGCGGCTACGCGGCCGACGGTCGCCTGATCGCCGCCGGATGCCGCGCGCTGGGCGTGGTCGGGGACGCCGCGACGATCACGGTCACGACGGTGCCCACCGCGACGGTCGGTGTCGGCCTCGGCCTCGGGATGTCCGAGCCACGCGGGCTCCTCGTGTCGACGACCGACGCGGCGAACGCGTCGATCGACGCGCGCCCGGTGGCGTGGCGGCTGTTCGGCGCCGCCGGCACGTCGGCCGATCCCGCGCGGTACACCAACGTCGCCGACGGGATCTGGGAGCCGAAGGCGCCGACGTGCACCATCGACGGCGACGCGACGATCCATCCGATGCCGCCACAGCTCCCCGGTGGCTACGCGCTGCAGGTCAGGGTGTCGTGGGCGACCGCGCAGCCGCGGCTGTTCAGCGCGTTCACGTCGCTCGACACGACGCAGCTCGACGTCTCGCTGACCGCGACACCCGCGATCGCCCCGTGCGCGCTCGCGCGCCACGGCGCGACGCGCGAGGTCGTCTGTCTGTCGAGCCCGACCGAGACGACGACCTACGGCTACAGCGTCGACACCCGGTCGGCGACCCCGCACCCGCCGGTCGGGCTGCCCGCGATCGCGAACGATCCGTGGGTCGGCGTCGTCGACATCGACGGAAGCGGCGGCGATCGCGACGTCTACGCGCTCACCAATCGGGGCGTATGGCAGGCGGTCGGTGGCGCGCCCGCGGCGACGACTGGTGGCTGGTGTGGCGCCGGCCTCCAGCTGCGGTGCGGCGACAACTTCACGACCATCGCGATGCAGGTCGTGCCCGCGTGCGGCGATCAGCCGGCCTACCTGCTGGGCCAATCGACCGACGCCTCGCCGCTGCCGGGCATGGTGCACCTCCGCAAACTGCCGCTCCGCGGCGGCCCGGTGACCGAGCTCACCAGGGACGGTGCGATCGTCGGCGCGGGCTGTGTCACCGAGCTGCAGCTCGACGAGACCACCACGATCCTGCGCCAGGCCGTCGTCCTCGAGCTCCCGGGCACCGTCGCCAGCCCCGCGTTCACCGCCGCGGTGTTCGACTGCGCCGCGACGCGGTCGCCGTGCGCCGTCGCGTTGCCGTCGATCGGCCAGGCCGTGGCGTTCACCCACGGCGCCGAGCCGCAGCTGATCGGCACGACGTTCGACGCCACCGGCGCGTCGCTCGTGCGCTGGGTCGTCACCCCCGCCGCCCGGCGCGGCGTGATCGGCCCCAAGGATCGGCTCGTCGAACGCGCCCGGCAGGTCGCCGCCGCCCCACCGCGCCGGATCGTGAGCGGACAGTTCGACGCCGACGGGCTCGAGGATCTCGTGTGGGCGTTCACCTCGCACGACGAGCTCCAGATCCAGCTCGCGTACGGACGCGAGGCGCGCGGCGAGCCGCTGTCGGCCCTCACCACGGTGTCGACCGCCGCGAACCTCGCCCCCCAGCCGGTCGACGTGTTCGCGACCGACTTCAACGACGACGGCTTCGACGAGGTCGTGTTCGTGGTCCAGACGCCCGTCGGCGCCCTCACCGCGACGACGGTGACGATCGTGCCGACCGGCGTGCCGTACGGCAACCCGCCGTCGGTGCCCGACGATCCGGCGTGTCCCTGAGGGCGGTCAGGGGAACTGCACGCCCTCGCCTTCGTGCGCGACGAGGTTCGTGAGGCCCACGAGCCAGCGCTCGTACGCCGCGCCGGTCGCGGGGAGCGCGAGGTCGTAGATCGCGACGCCCTCGCCCTGTGGCGAGAAAAGGGGCGCGACGAGCCGCCCGCCGCCGGGCGCCACGTCGACGGGGCCGTCGCCGGTCATCAGCGGCCAGTGATCGCCGGTCGCGAGATCCGTGATCTCGATCATGCGCTCGAGCGTGCCGAACACCGCGAGGTCGGTGCCCGGTGACCAGCTCGCGCGCTGGGTGCGGGGAGGAAACATCCGCGTGACCACGCCCTCGCCGATCCGCCAGCGGTCGCCGGCGGTGTCGACCGCGACGACCCCATGCCACCCATCGTGCGCGAACGCGGTCACCGGCACCGGCGCGTGACCGACGACCTCCCGCGTCACCCCATCCCAGCGCTCGATCACCCGCCCGATCGCGAAGTACACGCGCCCGTCCGGCGCGACGTGGACCGCGTCGAGCTTGGCGCCGACGGCGAGCGTGAGGCCGCCGCTCTCGATCGCCGCGACGTCCCCGGCACCGTCGAAGGCCCCGATCGGCGTGGCCGCCTCGAACACCGGCGAGCGCGTGCCGCTCGCGATCGCGTAGCTCGTCACCGCGCGAGCGTCGACCACGAGCACGCGATCGGGCCCGGTCGCCACGGCCGTCCGCGCGGTCGTCGACAGGACGAGCGGCGGCTGGCCGAGCCGCCCGAGCGCGAGCCGCGCGCCGTCGTCGACCACGATGAAGCTGCGGTCCGCGGCGAACGTGACGAGCCGCCCGACGCCGAGCTCGCCGAACGTCTGGGGGGAACCACCGTCGAGGTCGAACACGGTCCACGCCGCGTTCGTCGTCGACAGGAACCGGCGATCGTCGAGCAGACCCTGGACCACGAACGCGGACGGGGGCAGCGGCAGGTAGCGTGGCAGCGCCGGCCCGAGCTCGTAGAGCGCGAGGTGATCGGCGACCGCGACGACCACGCGGGTCCCGGCCGCGGCGATCGCGCGCGGCGTACGCGGCAGGGCGACGACCAAGGTCGCGGTCACGCCGACCACGACCAGCTCGTCCCGGTAGGTCGTGTACGCGGCACCGTCGCGCACGCTCGCGATCGGGGGGACGTCGAGCGACCCGCCGGGGTCGATCGTGCGGCGCTGGTTCGCGCGCAGCGGACGACCGTCGGTCGCGACGAACACCGGCTCGTCGGCCACGAACATCGCCCCGCGCACGGTCGGGTTGACCACGACGTGCTCGGTCGGCACCGCGCCCAGCTCGACGAGGAACCCGCCCGGATCGTCGGCGATCGCGAGGCGCGTGCCGTCGGCGGACCACGCGACCCCGAAGGAGCTACCGTGATGCGCGAACCGGAGCGCCCCCGTGGCGAGCGCCACGACGTCGGTGCCGCGCGCGCCGAAGTAGGCCACGTGCACACCGTCGGGTGACACCACGAGCTCGGTCCCCGGGTGAGGCGCGAGCTCGGTCGCCGGGCCTGCGGGATCGCGGAGCACCCACGTCCGGTGGTCGACGTCGGTCCACACCGTCACCGACCCGCCGGTCGTCAAGTGGCGCACGTCCGCCGGGATCGCGAGCGTGGTCTCGGTGCCGGTCGCCAGCTCGCGGAACGTCAGGCGACGCCCCCGCGCGATCACGAGCGTGCGATCGTCGTCGCGGAGGTCGAGCTGGGCGCGCTCGCCCGTCGCCGGGTGGAGCTCGCTCGTGGTGCGCGCGACGAGGTCGTGTCGACCGATCGCCCCGTCCGCGCCCGCCGTGTACGCGACCGCGCCGTCGCGGGTGACCTCGAGCCCCGTGGCTCGTGCGGGGCCCGGGATCACCCACGGCACCCCGCGGGCGACCGCGTGGGCGGCGACCGCGCGTGCCCGCCGCCACAGCGGCGTGCCCACGGGGAGCTTGCGCAGCAGGGTCAACGCGCCGATCGGGTTGGTCGCCACCACCGTGCGCGCCTGCGCGAGCAGCAGCTCGTCGGCGCGGTCGGCCTCGCGCGCCCGGGCCTCCTCGGCGGCGTGCTGCCCGGCGACCGCGAGGTCGCGCGCCTCGACCACGCGCCGCACCGCGATCGTGGCGACGAGCGCGATCGCGACGAGCGAGCCCGTCGACACCGCGACCGCCACGCGATGCCGACGAACGAAGCGTCCGATCCGCGCCGCCGGCGAGTAGCGATGCGCGGCGACGAGCTGGCCGGTCAGGAAGCGACGCAGCTCGGCCGCGAGCTCGACCGCGCTCGCATAGCGGTCCTCGGGCGCGCGCGCGAGCGCCATGTCGACGAGCGCGACCAGCTCGCGCGGGGTCCCCGGCGCGATCGCCAGGAGCGGCTGCGGCGGCCCCGCCTCCGCGAGCTGCATGATCTGTGCGCCCGTCTCGGCGAGGTGCGGCGGCGCGCCGGTCAGCACGTGGTAGAGCGTCGCCCCGAGCGCGTAGACATCGCTGCGCTCGTCGGCCGGCTCGCCATGGAGCTGCTCCGGACCCATGTAGCAGGGCGTGCCCATCGCCACGCCGAGGCGCGTCCGCAGCGACGTGTTCGGATCGAGCTCGGGCACCGCCTCGCCGTCGACCGCCTCCTCCTCCCCGATCACCTTCGCGAGCCCCCAGTCGATCACGACGGTCTCGCCGAGCTCGCCGACGAGGATGTTGTGCGGCTTGAGGTCGCGATGGATCACGCCGCGGGTGTGCGCGTGCCCCACCGCCTCGGTCGCCGCGAGCACGACGGGCAGCAGCGCGAGGCGGTCGGCGACCGAGGCCGTCTCGTCGATCAGCTCGACGAGCGGCCGGCCCGCCACCTTGCGCATCACGTAGTACGGGCTGCCGTCGTCGGCCCGCCCGGCGTCGTACAGCGCGATGATCGATGGATGCTCGAGCCGCGCGGCGATCTGGGTCTCGCGGGCGAACCGGCGCAGCCCCTCGTGATCCGCGTCGAGCACCTGCTTGATGGCGACGCGACGCCCGAGCAAGCGATCGCGCGCGTCGACGACCCGCCCCATCCCACCGCGGGCGATCTCGTCGCCGAGCTCGTAGCGTTCGGAGGGTGGCCCCAGCGCGCCAGGATCTCCTGGCGGCAGGAGCTCGACCACCGGGGCCGGCCGCGCGGGCTGGCCCCGACGACGCTCGGCGACCGTGGCGGCCTGATCGGACTTGGCCATGCGGCCGAAAGTGTCGCACGATGCGGACGTGCGCCGCCTGCTGATCACCGCCCTCGCCTGTGCCGCGTGCGGTCACCCGACGGCAACTCCGACGACCGGGAGCGCGACCGCGACGCCGACGGCGCCGCTCGACGCCCCCCGCGCCCTCGATCAGGATCTCCCGAGGCTCGCCGCGCTCGCGCTCGCGCTGTACGAGGCCATCGCGGCCGCGTTCGTCACCACGGGCGTGGCCTGCGACGCCGCGACGACCCAGCTCGACGCGCTCGCGACGACGTTCGCGGACGTCACCGCCGCGAACGCCAAGGTGCTCCGCGAGCATCGCGGCAAGGAGCTGCGCGCCGCGCTCGATCCGTTGCAGGATCGCTTCGACGCGGCGGCCAAGGCGATCATGTCGTCGCCCACGCTGGCGACGTGCGCCCCCGACAAGGCGTTCGAGACCGCGTTCGACCGGCTGCTCGAACCACCGCCCTGACGACGCTCAGTCGTCGTTGCGCTTGGCGAGCTTCTCGGCCTCGAGCTCCTTGCGCACCTGCGCGAGCTCGGCGAGCTGCTTGTCCCCGATCACGGGATAGCGAAGGTCGACCCGATCGAGCGTCTGCACGATGTGCTCGGCCACCACCCGCCGCATGTAGCTCTTCGAGTCGGCGGGGATGCAGTACCACGGGGCCCACGGCTTGCTCGTCGCGCGCAGCATCGCGTTGTACGCGCCCTGGTAGGCGTCCCACTTCTGGCTCTCGCGCATGTCCGTGGCGGAGAACTTCCAGTGGTCGTCCTCGTCGGTCACGCGATCGAGGAACCGGCTGTGCTGCTCCTCCTGCGAGACGTTGAGGAAGAACTTCAGGACGATGCACCCGTTGCGCGCCCAGTGCTTCTCGGCGGCGTTGATCGACTCGAAGCGCTCGTCCCACAGATCGTCGAGATCCTTGGGCCGGCGCGGCAGGCGCTGGCCGTCGAGGAAGCTCGGGTTCACGCGCACGACGAGCACCTCCTCGTAGTGGCTGCGGTTGAACACGCCGATGCGTCCGCGCTCGGGCAACGCGCGCTGGACGCGCCACAGGAAGTCGTGATCGAGCTCCTCGTTGCTCGGCGACTTGAACGCGTAGACCTGACAACCCTGCGGGTTGATCCCGCTCATCACCGAGCGGATCGTGCCGTCCTTGCCCGCGGCGTCGAGCGCCTGGAAGATCAGCAGCATCGAGAACCGATCGTCGGCGTACAGCTTGTTCTGCTGCTTCGCGAGCTTCTTCACCGCCTTGTCGAGCGCGAGGATGTTGTCCTCCTTCGACGGCGCGTCCTTGGGGGGCCCGGTGTTGGTGTCCTTGAGCTTCCAGTCACCGTCGAACGGGACCAGGAAGCGGCTCTCGACGGGCTCGAACAGGATCGACTGTGCCATCAGTGCCCACGATACCGCCGACCTCTGTGACAATTCGGATAGAATCATACGAATTTCTCGTGGCGCCGCGCGCAATCCGGAACCCCACCGGTATCGTCGACAGGCATGACGGATACGATCGGATATCAGGAAGACGACAAGCTCGGCGTCCTCGGCACCACCACGACGCCGACGCTGCGCGACAAGGCACAGCTCCGCGTCGCGCTGCTCGAGGAGTTCCGCGCCGCGGTGGCCGGCGCCCGGGCCGCCGTCGAGGCCGTGCAGACCGACACCCCCACCGCGGTGCACGCGTCGCGCAAGGCGCTGCGCCGCGCCCGCGCCCTCGTCGCGATGATCGCCACGGAGCTGCCGCGGTCGGAGCGCCGCGCGGTGCGCGACGCGCTGCGCGAGTCGCGCCGTGGCCTGTCGGCGAGCCGCGACCACGCGGTCGCCCCTGGCACGCTCGCGGCGTTGACGCTCGGCGACGAGGATCGCGCGGTCGCCCACCAGATCCTGGCGAACGCCACCGCCGCCATGCCGCCGATCGCCGAGATCCGGCAGCTCCTCGAAGCGGGCGCCGCGCGCGCCGCGGCCCAGCTCGACGCCCTCAGCGCGTCGCTGCCCGCCGCGATCAAGTGGTCCACGGTGCGCGACGGGGTCCGCGCGGCGTACGCCGAGGCCCGCGCGAATCGTCGCGCGAGCAAGAACAGCACGCTGGCGTTCCACGCCTGGCGCCGCCGCAGCAAGGAGCTCGTCTACCAGCTCGACTTCGTCGCGCGGCACGCGGGCATGCGCGTGGACCAGCTGCGGGCGGAGCTCGACGGGGTGACCGACACGGCGTCGTCGGCGGCCGACCTCATCATGCTGCGCGAGTTCGTCGAGACCTACGCGCAGGGCGTGCCCGCGGCGGCGCTCGAAAACCTCGTCGCCGCGATCGACGCGCAGATCGGCGATCTCCGCAAGGCGGCGCGCAAGGCCGGCCGCGAGGCCTTCGCCGACCGTCCGAAGCGGTTCGCCAAGCGGATCGCCAGGGCCGTGAAGAAGGACCTCGCGCCGCCCGAGCCGGCCAAGGACGCCGACACGCACGCAGCCGCGGACGCACGGCCCGACGACGACGGCGTCGCCGTCGCCGACCCCAAGTCGTAGCTCGTCCGCGACCAAGCGCGCGGCGCCCGTGGTAGGAAACGCCATGTCGAAGATCCTCATCATCGGCGCTGGCGGTGTCGGCGGCGTGGTCGCCCACAAGGCCGCGATGGAGCGCACCGCGTTCTCCGAGATCATGCTCGCCTCACGACGGATCGCGAGCTGCGACAAGCTCGCCGCCGAGATCGAGGCGATGCACGGTCGCAAGATCCGCACCGCCCAGGTCGACGCCGACGACGTGCCGGCGCTCACCAAGCTGCTCCTCGACTACCAGCCCAAGCTGGTCATCAACGTCGCGCTGCCGTACCAGGACCTCCACATCATGGACGCCTGCCTCGCCGCCGGCGTCGACTACCTCGACACCGCGAACTACGAGCCGCTCGACGTCGCGAAGTTCGAGTACTCGTGGCAGTGGGCGTACCAGGAGCGGTTCGCCAAGGCGGGTCGGATGGCGCTCCTCGGCTCGGGCTTCGATCCGGGCATGACGAACGTGTTCTGCGCGTACGTGCAGAAGCACCTGCTCGACGAGATCCACTACGTCGACATCGTCGACTGCAACGGCGGCTCGCACGGCAAGGCGTTCGCGACCAACTTCAACCCCGAGATCAACATCCGCGAGATCACCGCGCGCGGCCGCTACTGGGAAGAAGGCGCCTGGAAGGAGACCGATCCGCTCAGCGTGTCGCGGATGTTCGACTACCCGGGCGTCGGCGAGCGCAAGAGCTTCCTGCTCTATCACGAGGAGCTGGAGTCGCTCGCGAAGAACCTCAAGGGGCTCAAGCGCATCCGCTTCTGGATGACGTTCGGCGACGCGTACCTCAAGCACCTCGAGGTGATGGAGAACATCGGCATCACGCGGATCGACGAGGTCGACTTCAACGGCCAGAAGATCGTGCCGATCCAGTTCCTCCGCGCGCTGCTGCCGGATCCGGCGTCGCTCGCCAAGAACTACACCGGCAAGACGTCGATCGGCTGCCTGTGCGAGGGCGTCAAGGACGGCAAGAAGAAGCGCTACCTCATCTACAACATCTGCGACCACGCGGAGACGTACAAGGAGGTGCGCGCGCAGGCCGTGTCGTACACGACCGGCGTGCCGGCGGTGACCGGCGCGGTGATGATGGTGACCGGCGCGTGGAAGGGCGCCGGCGTGTTCAACATGGAGCAGCTCGATCCGGATCCGTTCCTCGCGGATGTTGGGGCGCGTGGGCTGCCCTGGCACGTCGAGGAGCGCTAGGTGTCTGCCGGCGCGGCGCTCGGCGGCGACGTCGCGCGGAACATCGATCTGTCAATGGTCGAGACGCCGTGCTTCGTCACGGATCTCGGCGCGCTCGAGGCCAACCTCCGGATCCTCGACGACGTCCAGCGCCGCGCGGGCGTGACGATCCTGCTCGCGCTCAAGGGCTTCGCGCAGTGGTCGACGTTCCCGCTCGTCAAGCAGTACCTCGCCGGCGCCACGTCGAGCTCGGTCGCGGAGGCGCGGCTCGCGCGCGAGGAGCTCGGGGGTCAGGTCCACGCGTACGCCCCGGCGTACTCCGACAGCGAGATGGCCGAGCTCGTCACCCTCGCCGATCACGTCGTGCTCAACTCGCCGGCGCAGTGGCGCCGCCATCGCGCGACGATCGAGCGCGCGGGCCTGTCGGCCGGCCTCCGCGTCAACCACGAGCACCAGGAGGTCGAGGTCGCGCTGTACGATCCCGCCGGCCCGTGCTCGCGGCTCGGCACGACGCGCGCGAACCTGCACGCCGAGGACCTCGACGGCATCGAGGGCCTGCATTTCCACACGCTGTGCCAGAAGAACAGCGACGCCCTCGGGCGGGCGATCGCGGCGTTCGAGCACAAGTTCGGCGAGTTCATCCCGCGCATGAAGTGGGTGAACTTCGGCGGTGGCCATCACATCACGCGCTCCGACTACGACCGCGAGCTGCTCGTGCGCTTGCTGTCCGATTTCCGGACGAAGTGGGGCGTGCCGATCTACCTCGAGCCGGGCGAGGCCGTCGCGCTGGGCACCGGCGTGCTGGTCGCGAGCGTGATGGACACGTTCCACAACGGCATGGACCTCGCGATCCTCGACACCTCCGCGACGGCGCACATGCCCGACGTGCTCGAGATGCCGTACCGGCCGATCATCATCGATGCCGACGAGCCCGGCGTGAAGCCGTTCACCTACCGCCTCGGTGGGATGACGTGCCTCGCCGGCGACGTCATCGGGGACTACAGCTTCGACCGTCGCCTCGAGATCGGCGATCGGCTCGTGTTCCTCGACATGGCGCACTACACGATGGTGAAGACGACGACCTTCAACGGCGTGCGGATCCCGTCGATCGCCACGCACGATCCCGCCACGCGACGGATCACCGTGCACCGACGGTTCGGCTATCGCGACTATCGCGATCGCCTGTCTTGATCGAGCGCAAAGCGCATCGGATCGGGCGCAAAGCGCATCGGATCGTCTAGGATCGGGGCATGGCCGACCTGCCCGAGCCGTTCATCCCGTTGCCCGGTCTGTTGATCCCCAATGCCGGCCCCGCGCCAGCTGCGCCCGTCGCCCCGGCGACCGCGCCGACGTCCGTGCAGGCTGCCGACGAGGACGACGACGCCAATGATGATGACGACGATGACGACGATGACGACGACGACGACGACGACGATGATGACGGGGATAGCGACGACGATGATGATGATGACGACGACGATGACGACGACGCGGGCGAGGACGACGACAAGGGTGGCGACGTCGCGAAGGTAGACGACGATGATGACGACGACGATGACGACGATGACGACGACGACGACGACGACGACGACGACGAATGAACGCTGAACGCCCCGATCAGGCGATCCATCGGAGGACGGTCTGCAGCGCCACGCGGTCGAACGGCTTGACTAGATGTCGCACGTTCTCTTGATCGAGGAAGCTCGCGACCTCGGGGATCGTCGCGCCGCCGGTGACGAACACGAACCGCTCGAGCTGCATGGGCGCCGACTGTCGGAGACGCTCGTAGAGCTCGACCCCGGTCATCCGCGGCATCATCACGTCACAGAGCACCACGTCCCACCCTTGGTCATGCTCGATCAGGCGTAGGGCCTCGAGCCCGTCACTCGCGATCGTCACGTCGAAGTCTCGCATCAGGCGCGCGATCACGCGTGCCACCGCAGGCTCGTCGTCCACGATCAACGCCCGCCGTCGTCCGGTCCGGACGGACGGTAGCGTCGGGACCGCGGGCGCTGGCTCGCGGGCGGGAAGCGAGGGCGAGCGAGTCTGGGTCGGGGCCCTGGTCACGGGCAACCTCACGCGCGCGATCGTGCCGACGGAGGGCGTGCTCTCGAGCTCGAGCACGCCTCCGAACGAGGCCAGGACGCCGCGACTGACGAACAGCCCCAACCCGACCCCGCCGTGCTCCGCGCGCGTCGTGAAGTACGGCTCGCCGAGCCGCCCGAGCATCTCCTCCGAGACGCCCACGCCGTTGTCCTCGATCTCGACGATCACCCATCCGTCGTCGAGACGCGTGCGCGCGACGATGCGAGGCTCGGCGCGCGAGGCCTCGCGCACCGCGTGCCCCGCGTTCACCAGCAGGTGGAAGAACACCTGGCTCAAGCGACCCGCGTCCACGCTCACCATGCCGCGCTCGTCGTCGGTCGCGAACGCCGTCGCCACGGTCAGGTGCTGCTCGTGATTCGCCAGCTGCATCGCCGATCGGAGCACCTCGTGGACCGACACCAGCTCGCGCGGCTCGGTCCCCGGCCGTGCGTACGCGCGCAGATCCCGGATCACCCGGGCGATTCGATCGACCCCACCGAGCGACTCGTCGATCAGCGCGACCGCCTCGGCCGCGCCGGTCGCGCCGACCACCTCGCCGACCATCTCGCCGAGCAACTCGAGGTTCGCGCGGACGTAGGTGAGCGGATTGTTGATCTCGTGACCGATCCCACCGGCGAGACGTCCGAGCGCCGCGAGCCGCTCGGCGTGCTGTAGCGCGGTGACCGCCTCGTTGCGCTCGAGCGTGCGGGCATCGACCTGACTGGCCAGATCGCGACTGAGCAGCTCGAGGGCCTGCGCGTCGGACGTCACCCGGCGCACGGTGTCGACGACCAGGGACGCCACGATGGCGAGGAACCCGAGATCTGCGGTGTAGAGGAACTCGATCACGCCATTGGTGACCAGCACCTCGACGATGGCGCACACGTAGAAGATGGCGAACGCGACGACCCGCACTCCCGCCCCGGGCTCGTGGCGGCGCGCGCCACGGATGAAGCGGGCGAACGGGATCGCGAGCACGCCGATGAGCCAGATCGAGAGCGCATCGCCGAACGGGGTGACCACCGCCTGCCGATAGACCACGCCCAGCCAGGGCACCTCGACCTTGCCCATCACCGCCGTGGTCGCGACCCCGGGCACGAGCGCGAGCACGCCGAGTCCCAGCGTGATGCCCACGATCCAGCGCAGCCGCCGTGAGAGATCGCGGAACGGATGCTCCGGGGTCGAGCACGCGCTGGCGATCCACGCGCTGACATGGATCGCCGCGAGCAGGTAGTTCGCCAGTCCGATGATCCGGGCGGTCCCCTCGTCGAGCTTCGGCTGCGAGAACATGACGTTCACCGCGGCGTAGGCGGCCGCCGAGAACGCGATCACCACAAACACGCGCGCGCGTCGCCACCCGGGCGAGTTCGCCAGCGCGAGGAAGATCACCCCCATCCCCACCAGCAACAGGGATGCGGAGAGGGAGACCAAGGTCGCGAAGTTCGTCGTCACCGGATACCGCAGCGCCATGGTCCGAGCCGAACGGAAAACAGCTCACCGCAACAGGACGAGCTCTTCGGCGGTCGTCGGGTGCATCGCGAACGTCCGGTCCAGATCCGACTTCTTCGCACCCATCGTGATCGCGATCGCCGCGGCCTG
Organism: Pseudomonadota bacterium; assembly: GCA_026387715.1. Classification (GTDB taxonomy): domain Bacteria; phylum Myxococcota_A; class Polyangia; order Haliangiales; family Haliangiaceae; genus JABFXX01. The sequence continues at coordinate 1,398 of JAPLLF010000737.1, read as the reverse complement.
CACGATCTCCGGCGCGTCCGGGCCGACGACGTGCAAGCCGACGACGACGTCGTCGCTGGCCCGCACGATCACCTTGATGAGCACGTGCTCGACGCGCCCGGTGAGCGCGTAGCGCATCGACTTGAACCGCGCGCGGAACACGCGCACGTCGCCGCGCGCGCGCGCGTCCGGCTCGGTGAGCCCGACCGTCGCGATCGCCGGCTGCGCGAACACCGCCGTGGGGATCAGGTCGTGGGTGATCGACGTCGGGCGGCCGCCGAACACGGTGTCGGCGAACGCGTGGCCCTCGCGGATCGCGATCGGCGTCAGCGCGACGCGCCCGGTGACGTCGCCGACGGCGTAGATGTTCGGGACGTTGGTCCGCGACCACTCGTCGACGGAGATGAACCCGTTCGCGTCGAGCGCCACGCCGCACGCCTCGAGCCCGAGCTCGGTCGTCATCGGCCTGCGACCGAGCGCCGTCATCGCGATCTCGGCCGCGATCGCGCGGGTGTCGCCGGTCTCGCGATCGCGCACCACCACGCCGGTCTCGGTGCGCTCGGCGACGTCGAACCCGCCGAGCTCGTCGACGCCGTGCGCGCGCAGGCCGATCGCGGCCTCCTCGCGCACCTCGGGATCGAAGCCGCGCAGCGGCAGCGGCTCGCGGTGGATCAACGTGACCGCGACGCCGAGGCCCGCGAAGATGTGGGCGAACTCGACGGCGATGTAGCCACCGCCGTGGATCACCAGACGCGCGGGCAACGCCGGGAGGTGGAACGCCTCGTCGGAGGTGATCCAGTCGCCCGGTGGTCGGCGCGGGGTGCCGCCGACGGCGACAAGCACGGTGCCGGCCGTCACGCGGCGACCACCGGCGAGCTCGAGGGTGTGCGGATCGACGAGCGTGGCGCGACCCTCGATCACCTCGGCCTTCGCGCGCCGCAGGCGATCGGCGTACGCCGCCGACAGCCGCGCGATCTCGCGATCCTTGCCCGCGACCAGCGTCGGCCAGTCGAACGTCGCGCCCTCGATCGTCCAGCCCTGCCCGCGCGCGTCGTCGATCGCGCGGCTGACCTCGCTCGCGTAGACGAACAGCTTCTTGGGCACGCACCCGCGGATCACGCAGGTGCCCCCCCAGCGATCGGCCTCCGCGATGGCGACGCGCGCGCCGTGCTCCGCGGCGATGCGCCCCGCGCGCACGCCGCCCGAGCCACCACCGATCACGAACAGATCGACGTCGTACTGCGACATGCCCGTCACTATGGCGCACGGTCGACCAAACCTGAATCCACCTTCGCTTATTCGTGGACAGCGACGGGCGACTTGATAGGCTCAACCCCCTATGTCCAGCCTGCGCCTGCTCTTCGTCCTCGGCCTCGGATCCAGGTTCGCATGTGGCAGCACCTCGGAGCCCGCGGGCGT
>JAPLLF010000885.1 GCA_026387715.1 Pseudomonadota bacterium | reverse complement strand
TGAAGACCGACGCGTTCATCGATGGACGGTGGGTGGCCGGGGGGCCACGGTTCGCGGTGCGCGACCCGTTCGACGACGCGCTGATCGCCGAGGTCACCGACTGCGACGACGCGCTCGTCGACGACGCGGTGCACGCCGCGGCGCGCGCCTTCGTGACCTGGCGCGCGGTGCCGGCGCCCGAGCGCGGCAAGCGCCTGCGCGCGATGGCGGACGGCATGCTGGCCGACGAGGCCGCGCTCGCCGAGCTGTGCGTCCGCGAGAACGGCAAGCCCCTGCGGGAGGCGATCGCCGAGGTGCGCTACGCGGCGAGCTTCTTCGCGTGGTTCGCGGGCGAGGCCGAGCGGAGCTACGGCGAGATCATCCCCGCGACGCGCGCCGACCAGCGTCTGCACGTCACGCGCGAGCCGGTGGGGCCGTGCGCGCTGATCACGCCGTGGAACTTCCCGTACGCGATGCTCGCCCGCAAGGTCGGCGCCTCCCTGGCCGCCGGCTGCACGGTCGTCTGCAAGCCCGCCGAGCAGACGCCGCTGGGTGCGCTCGCGATCGCGGACGTGGCGGCGGGTGCGGGGATCCCGGCCGGCGTGCTCAACGTCATCCCCGCGAGCGACGGCGCGCGGGCAGGGCGCCGGCTCGTCGAGCACCGCGCGATCCGCAAGATCGGCTTCACCGGCTCGACCGAGGTCGGCAAGCTCCTGATGCGCGGCGCCGCCGACGATCTCAAGCGGATCTCGCTCGAGCTCGGCGGCAACGCGCCGTTCGTCGTGCTCGCCGACGCGGACGTCGACGCCGCGGTCGCCGGCGCCCTGGTCGCGAAGTTCCGTAACGCCGGCCAGACGTGCGTCGCGGCCAATCGCTTCATCGTCGAGGCGCCGATCGCCGCCGAGTTCACCACGCGGCTCGCGGCGGCGGTCGACCGGCTCGTCGTCGGGCGAGGACGCGATCCGGGCGTCGAGATCGGGCCGCTGATCGATCTGGCGAGCGCCCGGAAGTGCGCGCGGCTGGTCGCCGATGCGGTCGCGCTCGGGGCGGTGGTCGTCACCGGCACGCCGCCGACGGGCGCCAGCAAGCTGGTCGCGCCCGTCGTGCTCGCGGGCATCACGCGCGAGATGGCGGTGTGGCGCGAGGAGATCTTCGGGCCGATCGTGGCGATCGCGACCGCCGCCGACGAGGTCGACGCGATCGCGATGGCCAACGACACCGACGCCGGGCTCGTCGCCTACGTCTACACGCGCGACGGCGCGCGCCAGGTGCGGGTCGCCGAGGCGTTCGAGGTCGGCATGGTCGGCGTCAACGAGGGCCTGGTGTCGACGGCGCAGGCGCCGTTCGGCGGCGTGAAGCACTCGGGCGTCGGCCGCGAGGGCTCGCGGCACGGGCTCGACGATTACACGTCGCTCAAATACACGGCGACCCGGATCTAGCGATCAGAGGCTCTTCGCGTTCTTGCGGAACGGCCGCTCGAACTTGTCCCCCCAGTCCTTGGAGTCGAAGTCGCGCGGAGCCGTGATCGTGAAGTTCGAGCCCGAGTCGTCGACGGCGACCGTGATGTCGCGCGCCGCGGCGACGACGTTGAGCGTGATGTTGAGCTTGCCGGCGGCCGGCGGGTACTTCGCGAACGCCTCTGACACCGTGTACCAGGCGCGGATCCAGAACGCGTCGCGGTTGACCTCGCAGTCATCGCCCTCGACCGCGATGGTCAGGTGGAAGCGCTGGCCGAACGCGTCGATCATCGGCTCGACGAGCACGCGATCCTTCGACGGGTCGCTGTGCTGCCCCTCGATCTGTCCCCAGTCGTC
>JAPLLF010000119.1 GCA_026387715.1 Pseudomonadota bacterium | reverse complement strand
GTTCATCGTGCTGCTCGGGCTGCTGATCGGGCACGCCGTGCTCGGCACGCGGACGATCAGGTATCCGCGGGTGGCCCCGATCCTGTCGCTCACGTTGAACACCGCGATGGTCGCGATGGTCGCCCGCATGTACTCGCCGTTCATCCTCGCGCCGGGCATGGCCGCGCTCGCCGGGGTCGTCATGATGGGCAGCTCGATGTTTCGCAGCCGGGCCTTGATGATGGCCACGATCGCCAGCCTGTCGCTCGCCGTGGTCGGTCCCTACGTGCTCGAGGCCGCGGGGGCGATCGCGCCGACGATGACCTTGCTCGGTGACCGCCTCGTGATCGGCAACCTCGCCGTCGAGCTCCCGCCGATCTCGACCGGCCTCGGGCTCGTCGGGTTCGTGGTGGGGCTGATCGGCGTCGCGACGATCCTGTCCTGGGTGATCGGGACGCGCGATGCGGACGCACGCCGCCTCCTCCAGATCCAGGCGTGGCAGCTACGTCAGCTGATCCCGGCGCCGGGCCCCGTCCCCGCGTCCTAGTACGAGCGCCTCCTCCTATGGCCAGAGCGGCATGTCGGGCATCGACGGGCCCTCTCCCGCGATGGCGCCCGTGGTGATCCGGACCATGACCCTGCGCGCCCGCGCGATGTTCTCCTCGGTGACCTTGCGGCCTTCGTCGCTCATGATGAGGACGTTGCGAACGATCGCCTCCAGCGCGAGGATCAACGTGCGCACGAACAGCGGATCGACGCGCATGCCGCCGGCGGCGAGCAACATCTCGCAGAGCCGATCGTGCACCTCGGTGCGGGCCACGAACAGCGGCGACTCCTGGTGGCTCGCCTCTCCGCCGAGGACGTAGACCAGGCGGCCCATCGAGCCGGCGTTCTTCAGGTGCAGGTCGATGCACCGCGTGACCTTGGTCAGGAGGTCGGCGTCATCGGACAGCGCCTGCCGACACGACGCCAGCAGCGTGGTCGTCCCGAACTTGTAGAGCGCGACGCCGACGTCGTCCTTGCTCGAGAACACCTTGTAGAACGTCCTGCGCGACACGTTCGCGGCCGCGAGCAGGTCCTCGACCGAGGTGGGGCGATACCCGAGCTCGGCGAAGATGCGGGCCGCGGCCATCATGACCATGCCGCGAACGACGGGCTCGCCGAGCTGGACCCCGGTCTTGGACTTCTTCGGCGCCAAGTGGGCTCAAGTATACATCATGTCTCGCATGCCCCCGGACCTCGGGTCGTGGCCCGACCAGGAGGGTGTGGTCGGCAACACGATGCACACGGTCGGTCGCCAGGACGACGCGAGTTGCAGGTGTGCGAGTCGTTTACTACAGCGTCTTCAGCGACGAGAAATCAGGTTCGATCATGTATACGGACCATATACCATGGGTGGCTCCGGCCCCAGATCGGGGACTCCCAACCCAGATCCAGCGCACCTGCAGCGGCCTGATCTCGCGTAGTTGGGCTTGGTATACGTTTTGTATACCAACACCGCATGCTCCGTACATCCCTGGTCCTGCTCACCACCTCGGCTTGCATCATTGGTGATCCACCATCCCCCACCAAACCCGGGGCGGAGCTCACCTCCAGCGCGAAGGCGCCGCGCTATGCCGGCATCCGCGACGCCGCGCAGGCGGCCGGCATCAACAACGCGTACCTGCTCGCCGGCATCGCGAACGACGAGACCGGGCTCGCGATGTGCTGGTCGGAGGCCACGTGGGCCTGTCAGGGGCCGGCATCGCCGGATTGCGGTGGCGGGCCGATCATCGCGGGGAGCGGCGACGGCGCCTGCAGCCTGCAGCAGGGCGGCCTTGGCATGTTCCAGTTCGACGCGGGGACGTTCACCGACACCCTGAATCACTACGGCGCGAGCGTGCTCACGGTCGCCGGACAGACGACGGCGGCGATCGACTACGTGACCCAGATGGTCAAGATCTCGGCGTACACCACCGACGCGGAGACCGACGACAAGGCGCGCGCCTGGATCAATCGCTTCGATCCGAACAACGCCACGCTGCGCGATCAATGGATCAAGACCGTCGTGCGCTACTACAACGGCTGCCAGCCGGGCTGGAGCTGCTGGGGGCCGCGCTATCAGACCTACTCCGACGGCTACCAGCTCGCGATCGACGAGCCCGGTGGCCTCGCGTTCTGGAGCGCGTCGGTCGGCACGCGCTGTGGCAACTCGCCCGCCGTCGTCGGTGAGATCGACAAGAAGTATCGCGCGCTCGGCGGCTGCGCGTCGGTCCTCGGCGCGCCGACCACCGGCGAGCTCGCCGCGGCCGATCAGGTCGGCCGCTACAGCGACTTCGAGCAAGGCTCGATCTACTGGACGCCGGCGCTCAACGCGTTCGAGGTCCACGGCGTGATCCACGACACGTGGAAGCAGCTCGGCGCGGAAGCCGGGCTCCTGGGCTATCCGACCTCGGACGAGCTCACGGCCACGGATGGCGTGGGTCGCTACAGCGAGTTCGAGCACGGCTCGATGTACTGGACCCCCGCCGTCGGTGCCTTCGAGGTGCATGGCCGCATCCGCGACGCCTGGCGCGCCGACGGCGCGGAGGGCGGCGAGCTCGGCTATCCGACCTCGAACGAGCACGCGGTCACCGGCGGCCGTAGCTCCGACTTTCAACACGGCTCGATCACCTGGAATTCGTCGACCGACCAAACCTCGATCACAAGGACCACGCCATGAACCCCACGCAGCTCTCGTCCGTCTTCGTTGCCGCCGTCGCGTCGCTCAGTGCCTGCGCCGGGACCGTCGACGCCCCGACCACCGCGGACCCGGCCGATCCGTCACCCTCGGATGGCAACGGCTCTGGCGCCTCCGGCGCCGACTTCGACGCGGCCCCCGGCCAGGCCCGTGTCATCCCCGTGCACTACGAGGCGCAATCGAACGGCTACTGGTGTGGACCGTTCTCCACGAAGATGGCGCTGTCGGGGCGCATCACGCCGCCGTCCGAAACGACCCTCGCGACGCAGCTCGGCACGACGACCGCTGGCACCAACTGGATCGGCCAGGTCACCGGCGTGCTGAACGACAACCTGAAGGCGCCCTGGTACGTGACCCGCGAGATGCCGAGCGATCCGCCGACGCAGGCCCAGAAAGATCAGCTGTGGCTCGATCTCGTGCGCGCGGTCGACAACGGGTTTCCGATGGTCGCGAACATCGTCGCGCCGCCGAACAATCACCCACCCGGCTACCCGGCGCACACCATCTATCACTACATCACCGTCAACGGCTACAACCCGACGACCCGCCAGGCGTACATCTCCGATCCGGCGGACTTCGGGGGCAACACGCAGTACTGGCTGTCGTTCGATCAGCTCTCGACGTTGATCCCGCCGAAGGGCTACACCGCGCTCGCGGCGTGTACGCGCGAGGCGGTCGGCGGGAAGATCGGGGAGAAGTTCGACGCGCTCGGAGGCTGCACGTCGCTCGTCGGCGCGCCGATCACCGAGGAGCGCCGCAGCCCCGATGGCGTCGGTCGCTTCAGCGTCTTCGAGCACGGCTCGATCTACTGGACGCCGGCGCTCGGCGCGCACGAGGTGCACGGTCGGATCCGCGACGCGTGGCGTGACGCCGGGTGGGAGCTCGGCCAGCTCGGGTATCCGATCTCCGACGAGTACGCGGACGGCGACGGTCGCCGCAGCGACTTCCAGCATGGCTACATCCACTGGTCGGCCGCGACGAACACGACGACGATCGGGCAATGATCAGGCCGCGGCGGCCTGGCCCGCGAGGCCCCCGAGCGCGGTGTGCGCCAGCTCGGTCGTGGCGCGCGTGGTGTCGCGCGCGGCCTTGACCGTGGTGGTCGCGAGGCGCTCGACGCCGGCGAGCGTCTCGGCGCCGACCTCGTCGAGCCGCTGCGCGGCGCGCTTGACCAGGCGGAACACCGAGGCGGTGGCGCGCTCGGCGAGCTCGACCCCACCGACGACCACGGCGGTCAGCTCGGCGCGACCCTCCTGGAGCAGCGCGAACGTGGCGCTCTGGCCGCGATCGGCGACGTCGAGCGCGAGGTGAACGGCGCCAGGGACGACGCCGGGGACGGCGGTCACGGGGCCACGGGTGGACTCGGACTTGGTGGGCATGGGGTTCTCCTTCGACATGCCGTCACTCTAAGACGCACTGCGTCAGAAGCGAGGCTCATGCTGATGACACCTTCTAACGCGCCGCGTTAAGCTGGATTCACCTGTATGATCGGGGTCATGGCGGAACGGCGCATAACGACGACCACGAGTTCGGCAGCGAGGTCGCGACGAAGGACGTGCCGACGGCGCCGCTCGCACCCATCCTTCCGCTGGCGAGCGCGTCGACCCGGGAGCTGACCCCGCAGCAGCTCGTGTCCCTGCCGACGCGCGACCTCGGCCTGCGTCCGTCGCGCCCGGCCACCGAGGACGAACCTACCGGCCAGGTGGAGATCCAGCGGCTGACCTCGCCCAGGAAGCCGGCGCGGGCGGTCGATCCGACC
>JAPLLF010000541.1 GCA_026387715.1 Pseudomonadota bacterium | reverse complement strand
CGGCGCGAGGGCGGCGATCGCGGCCTCCCCGGGCTGCGCGTAGTCGATCTTGGGGATCTTCGGCCCGAGCGAGACCAGCGCCTCGGCGATGAACGGCACCTCGATCGGGTTGCCACGGGCAGCGCTGATCGCGGTCGCGGCGGGAGGATGGGCGTGGACGACCGCGCCGACGTCGGGGCGCCGGGCGTAGACCGCCAGGTGCAGCCCGATCTCGCCGAACACGCGACCCTTGCCGACGACCGCGCCCTTGGCGTCGAGCGCGATCACGTCGCGGTCCCCGATCAGCCGCTTGGAGGTCGCGGTCGGGGTGGCGGCGTAGCCGGTGCCATCCCGGGCGGAGGCGTTGCCGTCGTGGTTGGCGACGTAGCCCTGGGTGTGGAGGAGGCGCGCGATCGCCGCGAGCTCGGCGCGGAGCGCGGGACCTTGCTTCATCATCATCCGAGGTCCACCCGGTCGACGATGCCGACGATGGCCGAGCGGATCGGCACCACGTCGCCCTGCTTGACGAGCTGGCGCACCCCGGTGCCCTCGGTGAGGACGAGGACCTTGTCTCCGACCCCGGCCTGGACCCGGTCGATGGCGACGAAGCTCTGGCCGACGTCCTTGCCGTCCTGATCGAGCGGCTGGACGACGAACATCGGGTGCCCGGCGAACGCGGGATGCTTGACGGTCGCCCACATCGGCCCGACCACGCGGCAGTGCCTCACGTGCTCACTCCGTCGACGATCCCGACGATCGCCGCATCGACGGGGACGAAGTGCGGGTCGAGCGCGAGGGCCGCTTCGCGCGAGCCGACGAGGTAGACGAGGTCGCCTTCGCCGGCCTGGACGGTGTCGATCGCGGCCTGGACGTCGCCGACCGGCTTGCGGTGCTCGTCGACCGGCTGCACCAGCAAGATCTTCTTGCCCTCGAGCCCCGCGACCTTGCGCGAGGCGACGACGCTGCCCGTCACGATGCCGAGATACATGCGGTCGGAACGATACCCTAGGTCGGGGAGGAAGTGAGCAGCCCGGCCGCGGTCGCGTAGCGCACGTACTTCTTGGTGACGTTCCACACCAGCCAGGTCCCGCCGCTGCCGACGAGCACCCACGGGGTGTACGCGTAGAGCGAGGCGGTCGCGTGGTTCTTCGGCGTCACCGTCTTGGGGTCGAGCGTGCGCGTCGAGTGCCCCATGCGGTACTGGCCGGTGCCGTCGATCGACGCGTCGTACCACTTGCGCAGGACCTGCGCGGCGCACGCGAACTGCTTGTCGAGCCCACGGTAGGAGGCCGAGCAGCCACCACCGTCGGGGCACATGCGGGCGACGAGCACGAGCGGGTTGATCGACTCGGCCTGGGCCGCGGCGACGATCGCCTCGGCGGCGGTCACCCCGTTGATGGTCGCGTCGGCGAGCCAGCTGCGGTTGCCGTAGGGCGTGGTCTCGAAGAACGCCTGGAGGTTGGTCACGTCGATCGCGTTGGCGTCGGTGAGGAACGCGTCGTCGTAGACGTCGTTCATGTTGAACGAGTCGAGGCCGTCGGCCTTGCCGTCACCGGGCTCGAGATCCGAGAGCTCCTCGTGATCGGCGTAGGGATCGCTGGGCGACGCCTCGCCCGCGCATCCGATCGAGTGGGCGGTGACCACGAGCACGAGGCCGGCCAACGCCTGCGAAATCAACGAACGAAGACTCGAGGAGCGCATGGCGACCTCATCTGCGAGGGGAGGGCCAACTCCGGACCGTCGTGTCCACGGAGATCATCCGTGTAGAAATCAAGGCTTGCACCTCGATGGGGGCCGAGCCCCAGGCTAGGCGTTTAGCCATACCGACCGGGGGTTTGCCCCCCGATCTCGGCACGACGCACTGCGGCGTGCTAGCGCTGACGCCGCAACGTGATCCACGCGATCGCGCCGAACACGATCGCCTGCGCGACCATCGAGCCCCACGCGATCAGCAGGAGCGTGGGCGTGTGCGCGTACTGCGGCTCGTCGGGCAGCAGGTTCAGCGGGCTGGCCAGGTGGTTGGTATCGACGATGGCCGACATCGCGTCGACCGCCGCCCGGCTCGACACCATCCAGGACATCGCCTGGGTGACGCCGTGGAGGCCGAACATGATCCCCGCGAACAGGACCTGCGGCACGAGCACGATCGGGATGAGGCTGGTCGCCTTGTCGGGGCTCGACGACAGCGCCGAGATGCACAGGCCGAGCGCGATGCCCGCGAGCCCGGCGAGCGCGATCGTGACGTACAGCTCGAGCCAGGCCGGCAGGAGGATGCCAGCGGCGGGCAACCGCATCCGCACCGCGATGACGCCGAGCAGGAGCGCGCTCTGCACGAGCACGAGCGCGAACAGCACCAGGACCTTGGATCCGAGGTAGGGCCCGGCGTGCAGGCCGGCGAGCCGCT
>JAPLLF010001299.1 GCA_026387715.1 Pseudomonadota bacterium | reverse complement strand
AATCGCGGGCGCGCGCCGACGGCATTTCGGGCACTTCCCGTGCTGGCCCTGTCCTTGAATCAGGGTCCGGCATGACGATGATCTACAAGCTCGGGTTCAGCTGCTTTCGCCTCGTGAGCCTCGGGACGTCCGGGGCGCCGTACCTGGCCATCCGGGTGCCGCGGACGCGCGCGGCGATGCGCGTCTTCGAGCAGGCCTGCACACCCTGGTGAGCGCCGACCTGTCCCGAAAATGCCGACGGGCCCGTGAGGGCCCGTCGGTCGGCGGTCAAGCCGAGAGGAGGTCGCGTCGAGTTACTCCGCGGGGGAGCTCGACGCCTCTTCCTTCGGACGGCCGACGGTGCCGTCGGGGCGACGGACGTTGTCCGCGGTGACTTCCTTGCCGATGCGCATCCCGTAGAACGAGCGGTACGCGAAGAACATCGAGACCAGCACCGAGCCGATGGCGATGCCGTACTTGACGCCGTCCATGTGGTTGGCGTGGAGCTGGAGCGCGAGGCCGACGGCGAGCACGCCGAACAGCGTCGTGAACTTGATGACCGGGTTGAGCGCGACCGACGACGTGTCCTTGAACGGATCGCCGACCGTGTCACCGACGATGGCGGCCGAGTGGAGCGGCGTGTTCTTCATGCGGAGATCGGTCTCGACGACCTTCTTCGCGTTGTCCCAGGCGCCACCGGCGTTCGCCATGAAGATCGCCTGGTAGAGGCCGAACAGCGCCATCGAGATCAGGTAGCCGATGAAGAAGTACGGGTCGATGCAGGCGAAGCCGAGCGTCGAGAAGAAGATGACCATGAAGATGTTCTTCATGCCCTTCTGCGCGTAGATCGTGCAGATCTCGACGACCTTTTTCGAGTCCTCGACGCTGTCCTTTTCAACGCCATCGAGCTTGATGTTCGCCTTGATGTACTCGACCGCGCGGTACGCGCCCGTCGACACGGCCTGCGTCGACGCGCCGGTGAACCAGTAGATCACGGCGCCACCGATGATGAGGCCGAGCAGGAACGGCGGGTGGATCATCGAGAGGTACCCGACCTCCGACGACTTGAGGCCGCCGGTGACGAGCATGATGAGCGCGAAGATCATCGTGGCCGCGCCGACGACGGCGGTGCCGATGAGCACCGGCTTGGCGGTCGCCTTGAAGGTGTTGCCCGCGCCGTCGTTCTCCTCGAGGAGCATCTTGCCGACGTGGAAGTTCGGCTTGAACTTGAAGTCCTTCTCGATCTCGGCCTCGATGTTGGGGATCGTCTCGATGAGCGAGAGCTCGTAGACCGACTGCGCGTTGTCCGTGACCGGACCGTACGAGTCGACGGCGATGGTGACCGGGCCCATGCCGAGGAAGCCGAACGCCACGAGGCCGAACGAGAACACCGCCGCGGCCGCCGAGTACGCGAAGTTCTGCGCCGTGACCGCCGCCAGCGAGTCGCCGACGTCACCCATCGGGATGCCGGCCTGGCCGTTGAGCATGTTGAGCAGCTCGGGCAGGCCCTTCATCGACAGGAAGTACGCGATCGCCATGAGGCCGGTGATCACGAGGCCCATCCAGTAGGCCGAGTAGTTGCCGGCGGTGAGACCGGCGAGGATGTTGAGCGACGCGCCGCCCTCGTCGGAGGCCGTGACGGTCTCCTTGACGTGGCGCGAGTTGACGCTCGTGAACACCTTGACGAGCTCGGGGATGATCGCGCCGGCGAGCGTGCCGCACGAGATGATCGCCGAGAGCTTCCACCACAGACCACCGACTTCATGGCCGAGGATGACGTGCGGCAGCGCCGACTCGCCGGTGCCGATCAGCAGGTACGAGGTGAGGAACGTGAGCCCGACCGACACGAGCGAGGTGAGCCACACCAGCTGGGTCAGCGGGTGCTCGAAGTTCATCTTGTCCGCGTTCTTGTACTTCGCCTTGGTGAGGACGTCGTTGATCATGTACGAGCCGACCGAGGCGAGGACCATGACGATGCGCATCGCGAACAGCCAGACGAGGAGGACGGTCTGCGTCCAGGCGCCCGGGTCGAGCAGCACCGACTGGGCTTTGTCCCCCCAAATGCCGTAGGCGCCTTTAAGCTCGTCCAGGGGCAGGTGGCGGTTCGGGATGGCGACGAGGATGAACGTGATGAGCGCGACGCCGGTGACGCCGTAGGTCTCGAACCCGTCGGCGGTCGGGCCGACCGAGTCGCCGGCGTTGTCGCCGGTGCAGTCGGCGATGACGCCCGGGTTGCGCGCGTCGTCTTCCTTGATGTTGAAGACGATCTTCATGAGGTCCGACCCGATGTCGGCGATCTTCGTGAAGATGCCGCCAGCGATGCGGAGCGCCGCGGCGCCGAGCGACTCACCGACCGCGAAGCCGATGAAGCACGGGCCGGCGTAGTTGCCCGGCATGAACAGCATGATGAGCAGCATGAGGAGCAGCTCGGTCGAGATCAGCACGGTGCCGATCGACATGCCGGCCTCGAGCGGAATCGCCATCACGTTGAACGGCTTGCCGCGCAGCGACGCGAACGCGGTCCGCGAGTTGGCGAAGTTGTTGACACGGATGCCGAAGAACGCGACGAGCGAGCTGCCGAGGATGCCGATCACCGAGAACCCGGCGATCGCGATCACCTTCGGGAGGTCGACGTTCTCGAGCACCTTGAAGTAGACGATGATCACGGCCGCGATCAGCACCCAGAGCTGGGCGATGAACTTGCCCTGCTGCTTGAGGTACGTCTTGCACGTCCCGTAGATCAGCTCGGAGATCTCGAGCATCGACTGGTGAACCGGCAGGTTCTTCAGCTTCTTGTACTTCCACAGACCGAACAGGAGTCCGATCGCGGAGACGATGACGCCCGCGAACAGGACGTTCCAGCCGTTGGTGCCGAGGAACTTCACTTGGTGGAAGTCCGGCAACTCCAGCTGAGACTCGCTGTGCGGGCGCGTAGCGACGCCGGCAGCGACGTCGTTGAAGATGGCGAGTAACGAGGTCATCGAAATAGCTCCAGGCACGGGAAAGTCGGTGCGGTGGGACTTATAGGGGGCGAGCGATCCAAAGCGCAAGCCCGCATCGCGCGGTTTGGGCATCGTCACGATCGTCACAAATAGCTACAAGGCTTCACCTTCTCGGATCGGGCGTGGTATGGAAAGCTGCCCGCGAAGGTCGCCGATGAAACGCCGCCCCGAGATCCTGGCGCCGGCTGGTGACCGCGACGCCCTCGCCGCGGCCCTCGCCGCCGGTGCGGACGCCGTCTACTTCGGGCTCGACGACGGGTTCAACGCCCGCGCGCGCGCCACGAACTTCGCGTCGGACACGCTGCCCGCGATCGTCGCGTGGGTGCATCGGGCGGGCGCGCGCGCGTACGTCACGCTCAACACGCTGGTGTTCGAGACCGAGCTGCCGATCGTCGAGGAGCTGCTGCGGCGCGTCGCCGCGGCGGGCACCGACGCGATCATCGTGCAGGACCCTGCGGTCGCCCTGCTCGCCCGCGCGATCTGCCCCGCCCTCGAGGTCCATGCCTCGACCCAGATGACCGCGTCGAGTCCGCTCGCGGCCGGGCTGCTCGCGCCACTCGGGCTCGCGCGCATCGTCGTGCCGCGCGAGCTGTCGGTGGACGAGA
>JAPLLF010000207.1 GCA_026387715.1 Pseudomonadota bacterium | reverse complement strand
CACAGGTCGGTCATTCGCTCCTTGCGAGCGAGACGATTCATAAATTCGGTTCTCAGATCCATGGGTGTCCTCGTGCTCCAAGGCATGCGCCCTCCAGGCGCCCGCCTTAGCAGGTGTCACCCATGTGCCCGGTCTGCTTCGTCACCCATGTGCCCGGTTAGATCCGTCACCCATGTACCCGGTCTGCACCCCTTCGCGTCACCGGTCCACAAAGGCGATCAGAGACGCTGCCCGCCAAGGTCAACGACAAGGTGCGCCGTCGCCGTCGCCGTCGCCGTCGCCGTCCACGTTCACGTTCACGTTCACGTTCACGTCAACGTACGTCAACGTCCACGTCCACCCACCGCCCGGTGCTCTAGAAGTTTGGTGTTGAACACCATGCACGCCGAGTTTCGCCAGGCGTCTCAGATTCTGTGCGGCACCGAGCAACGCAAAGTCGTGCGTCACGCGGGCGCGACGTTGGCTTCAGCCCCCGCACGCTCGATCGCGTCGAAAACACCAAACTTCTAGCAGGGAGCGCCGCCGACCTTCCGGCACACGCCGGGCAGGTCGTGGGCGGCGTACCCGACGAGCACGCCGACCAGGGTGCCGAGCACGACCGCGGCGGGGCCCACGACGTACCATCGTCGCCACGTCGGCGGATCGTTGTAGATGATCGTGTCGCTGTTGAGCGGGCGGCCCTTCACGTCGTGCGAGATGGTCGGGTATTGCTGCATGCCGACGGTGACGTCGGTGGCCTTGCCGTACACCACGTCGATGAACCGCACGAAGTCGTGATACTCGGGGTGCGTCACGCGGATCGCCTGCGGCCCGACGGGCAGCAGGACCTCGGACTTCGGTCCGAGCGCGATCTTGCTGCCGTTGACGTAGACCGTCGCGCCGGTGACGTCGATCGCGAACCGCAAGGACCCGGTGTAGCGCGACGGATCGAGCAGCCGGATGATCGCGCCGTTCGCGCCGCCGGTCTTGTCCTCGGTGCCCTTGTCCTGGGCCCCGATCGCGAGGGTCGTCGACCGGAGCTCCTTGCCCGTGGCGACCTCGGTGAGGTTGAGGTAGACGACCGCGGCGGCGCCGAGCCCGCCGACCTCGCCGGCGATCACGTACTGCGCGCCGACCAGCTTGCCGAGCTCCGTGAGGCACGCGGACTCGCCCTCGCAGACCTTGAGCTGCGGGCGCTTCGCCTTCTTGATCGCGTCGACCACGCTCGTGGCCCCGATGACCTTGTGATCGGGGATCGCGGCGACCGCCGCCTCGAGCTGCGCGATCAACGCCTTGGTCGCGGCCGACGTGTCCTCGGCGCCGAGCGTGGACAGCGGCGCCATCGCGACGAGCTTCTCCGCGTGGGCGGTCGTGCCCGAGACAACGATCGAGACAACGATCGAGACAACGATCAGCGAGACGAGCGAGCGGTTCAGCGACACGAGACTTCTCCGTGGGGAGCCATGCCGTCGTAGCAGGTGACCTTGCCGATGCCGTGGCCGATCGACGCCCCGAGGATCACCGCCACGGCGGCCACCCCGACGATGAACCAGGTGCGGGTGTAGAACGGCGTGCGCGTGACGACGGTCGTCTTGCCGGTCCCGACCACCTCGGTCGAGGGCAACAACCGCACGACGACCTGGCTGACCTTCTGGAAGTGGACGTCGACCTGGTCCTCGAAGGGCGAGTAGCCACTGGCCTCGACACGCAAGGCGTGCTTGCCGAGCGGCAGCTTGGACACGACGCCGAGGTTCGACAGGGGGGTCTTGCCGAGCGCCTTGCCGTCCAGCGTCACCGTCGCGCCGACCAGGTCGGTCTGGATCTGGATCGCGCCGTGGATCTGCGTCGGGGCCAGCAGCTTGTACGCCGCGACTCGCACGCTCTCGATGAGCTCGTCGGGGCTGCCGCGCAGCGGATCGCTCTGGATGCGCTGGAGCTGCTTCGCGGTGGCGACGTCGACCGCCTTGATGTTGAGCACGTAGTTGTCGCCGAGCGCGCCGACCGTGCCGGTCACCACGACCTCGACGCCGAGCTTCTTGCCGATCGCGGCGAGGCACTTCTCCTCGCCGGTGCACTCACGCTGGTC
>JAPLLF010000217.1 GCA_026387715.1 Pseudomonadota bacterium | reverse complement strand
TTACCCTCGATCGCATCGCCGACGTTCTCGCAGCTCGTCGGCACCCCGGCCGCGTCGATCGCGCATAGCTCGACGAGCCCCGCCGTCTTCGCGTCGCGGTCGCCGGTGGCCCCGAACGACACGAGCAGCTCGCGCGTCGCGTCGCCATCGAGATCGACCGCATGGAACGATCGCACGGTCGCGCCCATGGGGACCGCGGCGGTCAGCACCGGCGCGGGCGTCGACGCCCCCCCCGAGACGACCGCCGCCCGCGGCAGCTGCTGCTTGTCGATCGCGATGACGACGTCCCCCGCCTCGAGCGGCCACACCGTGTAGCGCGTCGCCGGCAGGCACACGTCGGTCGAGGTCTGGGGCGTCGACGCGGTACACCCGACCATGCTCGTGATCGGGAGTCCCTGTCCGTTCTCGATCGGCGTCAGGCCCGTCGTGTCGACGTTCATCGGCCATACACGCGCCGGCACCGCGGGTGGGGCACCGTTGGGAGAGATGGTCGAGTCGTAGAGCGTGGTCGCGATGCCGAGCACCGCCGCCACGACCGCGCCCCCCGTGAAGCGCCCGAACACGACCCCGACGAGCGAGGCCTCGGCGCTCACGATCCGATCGGGCGCCCCCATCACCTTGATGGTCGTCGACCGCGGATCGAAGTACGACAACATCGTGCGTTGCAGGCTGCCGCTGAGGAGCGTGAGGTAGGTCTCATGGGCGGCCGGCTGATCGACCACGATGATGTCGTCGATCACGTTGGTCTGATCGAGGGAACCCCCGAAGCCGACGAGCGACATGAACGTGACGTGCTTGAACGTCTCGACCTCGATCGACGGGTCGATGCGCTGGTTCGTGCCGTACGCGATCATCAGCCGCTCGTGACCGAGCACGGGCTCGACGTACGCGATGTCCGCGATGGCGTTCCCGTCGAAGTCGCCGGTGAGCACGTGGGTGATCTGTCCCGCGCTATCGACGCGGAGCTGCTGGAACGAATAGTCGCTGCGGTACAGGACGTCGAGATCGTCCTCGCCGTCGTTCGTGGTCACGAGATCGACGTCGCCATCACCGTCGAAGTCGCCGGTCGCCATCCGGCGCGCGGGCCGGGTCGTCCGGTAGATCCGCGCGAACTGCGTCGTGTTCGCGATCGGGGCATAGATCCCGTCGAACATGACGATCGCGTCACGCCCGAACGTGAGGTCCGTGCCACCGAACACCGGAAACACCACAGGTGGATCCAGCGCGACGCTCCCGATCACCTGCGCGTCCGACGAAGGCGTCGACGGGACGACGTTGCTGAACGTGAACGGCACCATCGCCCCCACCGTGCAGTGCGGGGTCGCCCCACCGACCTCCGCGGCCGGCCAGGTGAGGACCCGATTCGATGCGAGATCCGGAACCACGAGCGCCGGGCATGGATTGGCGACGTTGGCATCGAGGCGGGCGAGCGTGACCCGGTCGTTCGGCAAGGTCAGCGGGGTGATGTCGTGGAACTTCACCACGTCGCCGGGGTTGGCCTCGAACAGGTTGATGTGGACCGCGGTCGCGCACGTCTTCGGCCCCGTCGCGCTCCCACCCGTGAACGTGACGACGAGATCCGTGATCACCGGGATGGTCGCGACCTCGAACGTCGACGCGACGTAGGTCTCGACGCGATCGGGCACGAAGTCCGCGTCGGTGAGCTTGCCTCCACACAACTGCTGGACCGTCATGCCACCGAGTCCACCCGTGGCCCCGATCACGCCACCACCGGCGACGCTCGAGGAGATGAGCATCTCGAGCTTGTGAAAACTCGGCCCCGGCTGGTCATACGCGACGATGAACCCGAAGTACGCGGGGTTGATCGTGAACAGCGACGCGATCTGGACGCCATCGACCCCGATCTGCTGGCGAATCGATAGCGGCGACAGCTTGCCGAACGGCGAGGTGTAGACGACCACACCGTCGCTGGTCCCGAAGCCGACGTCGAGCGCGCCATCGCCGTCGATGTCGGCGAAGCCAGGCACACCCCCCTGGATCGGCGTGAGGACCCGATCGCCATCCACGAGCGAGCCGGTCGCATCGCCGTACCGCACGTCGAGCGCCGTGCGCGACACGCCGAGCACGTCGCCGATGCCGTCCTCATCGATGTCGGTGATCCGCATCTCGTCGACCGCATACGGGGACGGGATCGAGTCGGTCGTGAGGCGTCCACCCGGGGCGTGACACAGCTGATCGACGCCGCAGGTGAACCCGCTCGGGCAGGCCGTCAGATCGCACGTGATCGAACAGCTCGAGCACGACGCCGCGCTCGAGTCGCAATCCTCTCCGGGATCGAGCAGCCCGTTGCCGCAGACCCCGCGATCGATGGCGCTGAAGTCCGAACATCCGAACGCTCCGATGACCGCGATGACCGCGATCGTCACGCCTGGCAAACGCATGGACATGCCTTTCAGTCGACGAGCTAGTTGAACGATGGAGTCGCGATCGAGTCTTTGTCGTGCGGGTCGGGAGGCCTCGTCGTGGTCGACGCGGACTTCTTCTTGAGCTTCACGTCGAGCACCTGATCGGCGTTGGGCGTGATCGGCTTGCTCGCGGGGAGGTGGCCATCGGCGCGCAGCACGAGCACGACCACCTCGTCCCCGCGATCGAGCTGCACCGGGCCAGGTGCGGTCCCGATGGGATTGCCGCGGACGAGCACCTCGGTGCCATCGGGCACGCCGGTGATCGTGATCGTGACCCCCTTCGACCTGGTGAGAGGCGCCGGTGCCGCATCGGGCACCGCCGCGTCGATCGGCGCCGGTGGCGTGACGAGCGGCGCGGTCGCGATGACCGGAGGCACGGGCTGCTTCACCTTTGGGGCGCCGCCCCGCGTGGCGATCACGATCGCGACCACCGCGATCCCGACGGCCGTCACCACGCCGAGGACCAGCGGTAGCTTCGAGCGCGTTGGGGGGAGCGGCTCGCCGATCGTCGATGGCATCGCCGCGACGGCCGGCATCGTGAGCGGCGTCTGCCGGAACTCGATGCCCGAGCCGTGCGCCGCCGCCTCGAGCGCCGCCATCGCCGCCATCAGGTTCGGGGGACGCGCGGCCGGCTCCTTATCGACGAGCCACAGGATCGCGTCGTCGACCCCCGCGGGGAGCGACGGCACGAGCGAGGAGGGTCGCGGCGCCGGATCCGAGATCTGGCTCATCAGGATCGACATGAAGTCGTCGCCGGTGAACGGCATCTTGCCGGTGAGCAGCTCGAACGCGAGGATGCCGAACGCGTAGTAGTCGGTCCGGTGATCGACGTCGCGACCGCGGCACTGCTCGGGAGACATGTAGTAGGGCGTGCCCATCGGGACGCCCGTCCGCGTCTTGTTCTTGAGCCCGTCGTCGGGGCCCATCAGCTTCGCGATGCCGAAGTCGAGCAGTTTCGGGTAGAGGTCACCGTCGGGATCCGTCGCGATGAAGATGTTCGCGGGCTTGAGGTCGCGATGCGCGATGCCCTTGGCGTGACACGCGTCCAGGGCGCGCGCGATCGCCCGCAGGATCGGGAGCGCCTGCGCCAGCGGCATCGCGCCGTCCCGTCCGATGATCGCGTCGAGCGGCTCGCCCTCGAGGTACTCCATCGCGTAGTAGTGGCGACCGTCGGGGAGCTGGCCGAACGAGAAGATGTCGATGATGTTGCGGTGGCGGATCTGGTTCACCGCGCGCGCCTCGGCGACGAACCGCTCGACCATCTCCGGATCGACCGAGAACCGGCGCGCGAGGACCTTGAGGGCGACGACCTTGCCGATCACCGGGTGGGTCGCCCGGAACACGGCGCCGAAGCCGCCCTGCCCGATCTTCGCCTCGACCACGTACTCGCCGACCTGCTGTCCCACCGTGAGGTCGGGGTCCGGGCTCGTTGCCGGGGCCGTCGTTTCGAGGCTCGTGTTCACGTGAGAGACAGCTTGTGCAAGGTCGTGCCCACGCCGAGTGTAGAACAACCCACCGCCTTGCTGCCCGCCTGACGTGAATTCCGACGTCGGGCAGGTACGGTGCCGATGTACGACATCGACGCCGATACCTCCCGAGACCAGCGGGTGAAACTTCGAAGTACCAGCCCGAAACGGCAAACGGCCGGCACGAGGCCGGCCGTCTCTCCTACCCCCCGACAGATCGGGGAGATGCTCGCTTACGCGTCGGCTTCGAGGCGATCGTCCGCGTCGGGCGAGATGTAGCTGTCGCTCACCTCATCCTCGTCGTCGTCCTCGTCGTCGACCTCGTCGAGGTGGACGTCCACCGTCAGCCGCTTGTACGCGCCGAGGCCCGTACCGGCCGGGATGAGCCGCCCCATGATGACGTTCTCCTTGAGGCCGCGGAGGTAGTCGACCTTGCCGTTGATCGACGCCTCGGTGAGCACCTTGGTGGTCTCCTGGAACGACGACGCCGAGATGAACGACTCGGTCGACAGCGACGCCTTCGTGATGCCGAGCAGGAGTGCATCACCCTTCGCCGGCTGACCGCCGGCGAGCAGGACACGCTCGTTCTCCTCCTCGAAGATGTGCCGCTCGACGTGCTCGTCCACGAGGAAGTTCGTGTCGCCCGGGTCGCTCACGTTCACGCGTCGCAGCATCTGGCGAACGATCGCCTCGATGTGCTTGTCGTTGATGCGAACGCCCTGGAGACGATAGACCTCCTGGATCTCGTCGACGAGGTACTTGGCCAGCGCGCGCTCGCCGAGCACCTTGAGGATGTCGTGCGGGTTCGCCGGGCCGTCCATCAGCGCCTCGCCAGCGCGGACGCGATCGCCTTCGCGAACCGACAGGTGCTTGCCCTTGGGGATCAGGTACTCCGCGGGGTCGCCGTGCTCGGGAACGATGAGCACCTTGCGCTTACCCTTGGTGTCCTTGCCGAAGTGCACGGTCCCGTCGATGTCGCAGATGACCGCGTGGTCCTTCGGCTTGCGAGCTTCGAACAACTCGGCGACGCGCGGCAGACCGCCGGTGATGTCCTTCGTCTTCGTGGTCTCGCGCGAGATACGCGCGATCACGTCGCCGGCTTCGATGAAGTCGCCGTCGTTGACGAAGATGTTCGCGCCGACCGGCAGGAAGTACCGAGCCTCGGCTTCCTGGCCCGGCAGCTTGACCGTCTGACCGTCGCCATCCTTGAGGGTGATGCGCGGGCGGCTCTCCTGGTCCTTCGACTCCATGATCGTCTTGCGCGAGAGGCCGGTGACCTCGTCGAGGGCGTCGATCATCGTGACCTGGTCGACGATGTCGCCGTACTTCACGTACCCGGCGACCTCCGTCACGATCGGCATCGCGAACGGATCCCACTCGGCCATGACCTGGCCAGCCTTCACGCGCTGACCGTCCTGGACCATCAGGCGAGCGCCGTACTGCAGCCCGTAGCGCTCGCGCTCGCGGCCGATCTCGTCGACCAGCGTGAGCTCGGACTGCCGGTTCATGACGACCCAGTAGTCCTTCTTCGAGACCACCTGGATGTTCGACAGCCGGACCACGCCCTCGTTGCGCGCCTCGAGCGACGACTGCTCCGTGCGGATCTGACCGACGCCACCGATGTGGAACGTACGCATCGTGAGCTGGGTACCCGGCTCACCGATCGACTGCGCCGCGATGACCCCGACGGCCTCGCCGATGTTCACCATGATGCCGCGCGCCAGATCGCGTCCGTAACACAGCGAGCAGATGCCACGCCGCGTCTCGCACGCCAGGACCGAACGGATCTTCACCCGGTCGATGCCCGCGTTGTCGATGATCTTGACGTGCTCCTCGGTGATGTCGACGCCTGCCGGACACAGCACCTCGCCGGTGTACGGATCGACGATGTCCTCGAGGACGACGCGACCGAGGATGCGGTCACCGAGGCGCTCGATGATCTCGCCGCCCTCGATGAGCGGCATCATCTCCATGCCCTGGCGCGTGCCGCAGTCGAACTCGCTGATGATCGTGTCCTGCGAGACGTCGACGAGCCGACGCGTGAGGTAACCCGAGTTCGCCGTCTTCAGCGCGGTGTCCGCGAGGCCCTTGCGAGCGCCGTGGGTCGAGATGAAGTACTGGTGAACCGACAGGCCCTCGCGGAAGTTCGTCGTGATCGGCGTCTCGATGATCTCGCCCGACGGCTTGGCCATCAGGCCACGCATGCCGGCCAGCTGCCGCATCTGCTGCTGCGAACCGCGGGCACCGGAGTCGGCCATGATGAAGATCGAGTTGAAGGAAGGCGCCTTCTTGACCGCGGAGCTCTCGGGGTCCTTGAACTCCTCCGTCGAGATCTCCTTCATCATGTCCTTGGCGATCACCTCGGCGACCTGCGCCCAGATGTCGACCACCTTGTTGTAGCGCTCACCGTCGGTGATGAGGCCTTCGGTGTACTGCTCCTCGATCTCGGCGACGTCCTTCTGCGCACCACCGAGGAGGACCTCCTTCGACGGCGGGATGACCATGTCATCGAGGCAGATCGAGATGCCGGCCTTGGTCGCGTACGTGTAGCCGATCGTGCGGAGCGAGTCCGCGAGGAGCACCGTGGCCTTCTGGCCGGCCTCGCGATAGACGAGATCGATCAGCTCGGCGAGCTGCTTCTTGCCCATGGCGCGGTTGACGGCGTCGAACGGGATCTCCTGCGGGCACACGTCGTAGAGCAGCGTGCGACCGACGGTGGTCGCCACGATCTCGGTGGTGCCATCGGGCAGCGTGCGGCGCAGCTTGATCGCGGCCTGGAGGTGAACCTCGCCGTGATCGTAGGCCATGCGGACCTCGTCCGAGTTCGCGAACATGCCGCGAACCGGACGCCCCTTCTTGTCCTCCTTGTACTCGCCCTTGGCGTACGGACGCTCGCGGGTGAGCGTGTACAGGCCGAGCACGATGTCCTGCGACGGCACGATGATCGGCTTGCCGTTCGCGGGGCTGAGGATGTTGTTGGTCGACATCATCAG
>JAPLLF010001106.1 GCA_026387715.1 Pseudomonadota bacterium | reverse complement strand
GCGGTCGATCGCGGTGTCGCCCAAGGACGGCAAGCTCTACGTCGCCGATGCCTCCGTGCAGGGCGCGTGCAGCGGTGGCTGCATCTGGCAGGTCGACCCGGCGACCGGGGTGATCTCGGGGGCGCCGGTCTTCGTCGGCACCGGGGTGATCGAGGGCGTCGCGTTCGACACGCTGGGTGACAACCTGTACTTCACCGATCGCCAGGATCGAACCGGCCGCCTCACGTGGAATGGCACCACCTACGCGACCCTCGTGACGTGCAACTCGATCGGTGGAGTGCTCCAGGATCCGTATCACCTGGTGTTCGATCCGACGCTCGGGCTGGTCACCGCGGATGGCAACGACCGCTCGGTGCTCGCGGTCGCGCCGGCTTGTGGGGGCACCGCCGCGACCCGGATCACGATGGCGGACGCGCTCGACGAGCCCCGCGGCATCGCGCTCGGCCCCACCGGCGAGCTCTACGTCTCCGATCGCAATCGCGATCGGGTCTCGCTGGTCGATCGCACGACCGGCGCGCTCACGGCGTTCTCGTCGGCGATGCGCGAGCCCTACGGCACTCTTCGTGTCTGCGGGGACGGCGCGGTCGTCGAGGCCCGGGGCGTAGCTGCGGATCACCCCCTTCGTCGTCGCGTGCGGCGCGGGCACGATGTACGTGCTGACGTCGCCGAACAACGGGGTGCGCGGCCAGATCTACAAGGTCACCGGCTTCTGAGCCGGCGCGGCGTTCCGTGCTAGACCAACCGGCGTGACGCGAGAGACCAAGGATCGCGCGCGGCCGTTCTCCAGGAAGCACCGGAAGTACTGGCTCCCGGTGACCGGCGGGATGATTCTGATTGGGGTGTTCAACGTGTGCCTCGGGATGTGCACGTACGATCCCCCATCGGACGTCCACACGCAGATCCAGCTGGTGATCCCGCGATCGACGATGGGGTCCCAGACCGATCTGTTATTGGACGCGGGCGTCGCACCTCTCCCGCCGTCGCGCGCGCGATGAACGACCTGCTCGCGGAGTGCGCCGCGCATCCCGACGACGACGCGCCGCGCCTGGTGTGGGCCGATCGCGTCGGCGGCGAGCGCGGCGAGCTCGTCGTGATCCAGTGCGATCTCGCGCGCGGCGGGCTGTCGCTCGACGACGAGCGCGATCGTCGGCAGCGCGAGCGCGTGCTGCTCTCGACGCACGGCGCGACCTGGGCGGGCGAGCTCGCGATGCACGCGACGCGGTGGCAGTTCCGGCGCGGGTTCATCGACGCCGTCCAGCTCCGTGGTGACCAGTTCGGGCACCTGGATCTGACGGACGATCCGCTGGTGTCGACGATCACGCTCACCGGCGAGCTCGACGACGTCGACTTCGATCGGTTGCTCGGGTTGCCGCACCTGCGCGGCCTGGGCCTCGACGCGGGTGCGTTCGCACGTCTGCCGCAGGAGGTCTCGTGGCGGTTCTCCAGGCTCCGCGCGATCGGCATGCGGCAGGTCCAGAGTCACCCCGCGCTGCGCTACCTGCTGTCGCGCGCGCCGATCGAGCAGCTGTGGATCCCCGAGCACGAGCTCGACGTCCGGTCGCTCGACAACCTGCTCGGCGGCGCGCCGGGTCTGCGCGCGCTCGACGCGAGCGGCGCGACCACGCCGCTCGCGCCACTCCTCATGCAGTACCCGCTCCGGGCGCTGCACGCGAGCTTCGGTGCGGAGGCGCTGCTCGAGTTCGCGACCCGCGCGCCGGGGACGCTCGAGCACCTCGCGATCGGCGTCGACCCGAGCGCCGCGATCGCCGCGCCCGGGCTCGCGGCGTTGCGCTCGATCCACGTCCACGGCGACGCCGACCCGCTGCTGGTCGCGCTCGCCAACGATCCGACGGCGCTGCCGAACCTCCGCGTGATCCGCGCGGCGAGCTGGCTCGCCGAGGTGCCCCGGGACCTCGTCATCGGGCGGCTCGGGGTGCCCGAGTTGATGTACGGCGACGTCGCGGCGATGGGGCAGACCGGGACGGCCTGCTTCGAGCGCCAGACGGCGTTCTGGCTGGGCGTGGGGACGACGCGGGCCTACGAGTTCGTCGACCGCCCGGTCGACGAGCCGATCTCGATCGGCCCGGGTGGGTGCACGATCGACCTGTGGCCGAGCCCGCCGTTCGCACAGCAAGGGGCCGAGATCCGCTGGCGCGACGGCCGGCACGTCCTCCGGAATCAGGGGCCGCGCATGGATGGCGTTCGCGTCGATGGCGAGCTCGTCACCGAGCGTGTCCTGCCCCCCGAGGCCGCGATCGAGATCGGCGACGTCGACGTCCACTACCAGGTCGGCCGTGCCCCGCAGAAGTCGCACCCGATCCGCCACTAAGGTAGGTTCGGAGCCATGCGCATCCTCGGCCTCGATCCCAGCAGCCGCGTGTGCGGTTACGGCGTGATCGACGTCGTCGGCACCAGCCTGCTGTACGTCGAGTGCGGGACGTTGACGGCGCCGGCGGATCACCCGATGGAGGAGCGGCTCGGCGAGATCGCGCGCGGCCTCCGCGAGGTGATCGCGGAGCTGCAGCCGGGGGTGGTCGCGGTCGAGGACGTGTTCGTCAGCGACAACCCGCGCAGCGCGCTCGCGCTCGCGCAGGCCCGCGGCATGGCGCTCGCGGTGATCGGGCTCGCGGGCATCGGGGTGGCGTCGTACGCCCCGGCGCTGGTCAAGAAGACGGTC
Source organism: Pseudomonadota bacterium (assembly GCA_026387715.1). Classification (GTDB taxonomy): domain Bacteria; phylum Myxococcota_A; class Polyangia; order Haliangiales; family Haliangiaceae; genus JABFXX01. The sequence continues at coordinate 13,956 of JAPLLF010001106.1, read as the reverse complement.
ACCGGCAACGGGCGCAGCGAGAAGACGCAGGTCGCGCTGATGGTGAGCACGCTGATCGGCCTCACGAAGCTGCCGCGCCACGACGCGACGGACGCTCTCGCGGTCGCGATCACGCACGGGCGCGCGGTGTCGCCGCGCGTCGCCAAGCTGGTCCCGTCGGTCGTGAGGGCGCGACCATGAGCAAAGCGAACCGCGAAGCGAGGCCACGATGATCTCCCGGCTCGCGGGCACGCTGATCGAGCGCGAGGCGACGCGCGTGGTCGTCGACTGCGGCGGCGTCGGCTACGACGTCGTGTGCTCGCAGTACACGATGGCGGCGCTGCCGGCCGACGGCGAGCGCGTCGTGCTGCACGTGTTCACGCAGGCGTCGGAGAACAAGATCGGGCTCATCGGGTTCGCCGATCGCGCGGAGCGCGCGCTGTTCGATCTGCTGATCACGGTGAAGAACGTCGGGCCGTCGACGGCGGTCGCGATCCTGTCGGGATCGAGCCCGCGCGACATCGCGACCCTGATCGCGCGCGAGGACGTCGCCGGGCTCACGCGGATCAAGGGCGTCGGCAAGAAGACCGCCGAGCTGCTCGTCGTCGAGCTCCACGAGAAGTGCGAGCTCCTGGTGCTCGGCTGGAACGCCGATGGTTCGCTGCGCGGTACCGCGGCGCTCGCGTCGTCGGCGATCAAGCCGGTCAAGAAGTCCGGACGCCACGCGATGCTCGACTCGGTCGCGAGCGCGCTCGTCGGCATGGGCTGGCGGCCCGCCGAGGCCGACGCGGCGATCGCCGAGATCACCCCCGAGCAGCTCGAGGACGCGTCGATCGAGACGCTGCTGCGCCAGGCGCTGCGGAGCATGCCCCGATGAGTGATCGATGACGCGTAACCGGCACGTCGATCCGCCGAAGCAGCCGATCGTGCCCACGCCCGCGCGCGAGATCGAGCCGACCGAGCGCGTCAGCGAGAAGGCGTGGCAGGCGACGCTGCGGCCGAAGAACTTCGACGAGTACATCGGCCAGCACGACCTGATCGAGAACCTCCGGATCTCGGTGCAGGCCGCCAAGCAGAACGGCTGGACGCTCGACCACTTCCTGTTCGCCGGGCCGCCGGGCCTGGGCAAGACCACGCTCGCGCACGTGATCGCCAACGAGCTCGGCGTCACGCTGCACGTGTCGTCGGGGCCGGCGATCGATCACAAGGGCATGCTCGCGTCGCTGCTCACCAACCTCGGCGAGGGCGACGCGCTGTTCATCGACGAGATCCACCGGCTCGCGCCGGTCGTCGAGGAGAACCTCTACCCGGCGATGGAGGACTTCCGGTTCGATCTGTTCCTCGGCGAGGGCCCGCACGCCAAGGCGGTGACGATGCAGCTGCCGCGGTTCACGCTGCTCGGCGCGACCACGCGCATGGGCCTGCTGTCCGCGCCGCTGCTCGATCGCTTCGGGTTCCACTGGCAGCTCCGCTACTACGAGCAGGCCGACATGGAGGCGATCGTGAAGCGGTCGGCCGCGCTGATCGGCGTCGGCATCGATCGCGACGGCGCCACCGAGATCGCGCGGCGCTCGCGCGGCACGCCGCGCATCGCCAACCGCCTGCTGCGGCGCGTGCGCGACTTCGCGGTGGTCGAGCGCGACGGCAACATCGACGGCGACATCGCGGCGTCGTCGCTCGATCGCCTCGCGGTCGATCACGCCGGGCTCGACGCGCTCGATCGCGCGTACCTGTCGGTGATCTGCGAGCGGTTCGACGGCGGCCCGGTCGGCATCTAGGCGGTGGCCGCGTCGCTGTCCGAGGAGCGCGGCACCCTCGAGGACGTCGTCGAGCCGTTCCTGCTGCAGATCGGCTTCATCGCACGCACGCCGCGCGGACGGGCCGCGACGATGGCCGGGTTCGCGCACCTCGGGCTCGCGGCGCCGTCGAAGGCGCCCACCGGCGGTAGTGGCCCGGGTCCTCAGGGCCGATTGTTCTAGCTCACGGCTTTCGCGCGAGGTCGTCGAGCGCGAATCCCGTGAACGCCCGGACGTACGCGGCCGGATCGTGGAGGAACGGCGCGATCAGGGCGCGGGCGCCGGGGATCGTCGAGCGCCCGTACGCCGCGATCGCGATCAGCCGGATCGCGGGCGACGGGCTCGCCAGCCAGCGCTGTCCCATCGTCGTCGAGTCGTCCGCGCTGGTCGGCTGGTGGAGCGCGGCGAGCGTCCACGCGGGCGTCCGATCGAGGTGGCACAGCGAGCACGCGTTCGGCGCGTCGGCGATCACCTGCATCGGCGTCGAGATCCGGTGCGAGCGGACGAAGGTGTCGATGCCGAGCACGTACCGCGGCATGTGGCAGTCGAGGCACGTCACCGCGGCGGGGTGCTGGCCGTGATCCCTGGCGAGGGTCGGGTGGCACTTGGTGCACGCCGCGATCGCGTGCGCGTCGTCGCCGCGCGCCTCGGCGCGGTGGGGATCGTGGCAGTCGACGCAGCGGATGCCACGGCACGGCGAGCCGGCGAGATCGAGCGCCTCGCTCGAGTTGCGCAGCGCGCTGCCGTCGGGCAGCCGCGGCGACGGCCCCGAGTGGCACTGCGCGCACGTGCCGTTGACGACGTCGGGATCGCGGCGCTCCCGGGCGAACGTCGTCGCGACCGGCGCGCCGGGCTTGCCGACCACGTCGCCCATCGGCACCAGGTGGATCGGCGCGCCCGCGGCGTGGGCGCGGCCGCCGAGGTGGCACGACTCGCAGCTGATCCCGGTGGTGACCTGGTCCTCGACCGCGAGCCGCTCGCTGCCCACGGCGCGCTTCGTCGACGTGAAGAACTGCTCGAGGCCGTGGCCGACCGCGCGGATCTGGCCGCGCGCGATGCGCTGCACGAACGGGTACGTGCTGTGGCACCACGGGCAGCGCGTCGCCCACGGATCGGTCGGCCGCGCGTAGGGATCGAACGTGGCCTCGTCGAGCCACGGGTCGAAGTTCGGTTGCGACACCCAGGCGTGCTTGCGCGGCCACCAGCCGAACGGCAGGCGGACCTCCTCCTGCGTTGGGTCGTCGGCGGCGACGCCGACGTACTCCTGGAGCCCGCGCGAGCCGATCGTGCGCGTGACGCGGTACGGCGTCGTCCCGAGCGTCATCACGTACGCGCCGGCCGCGTCGCGCGAGAACCGCGCCTCGCCGACCGCCCGGTCCGCGAAGTCGCCGATCACCGCGTCGTCCGTGGCGCGCTGGTTCATCTTGCGATGGAGCGACCGCGACCACAGCGCCAGCTGATCGGGATGACAGTCGCCGCAGGCCTCGGGGCCGATGTAGTCCGCGGCGGTGATGTTCGACGGCGAGGCGTCGATCGTCGGCTGCTGGCCCGCGCGCGACTCGCACCCCGCGACGATCGCGGCGATCCCCACCGAGATCGTCAAGCCGAGGCGCACGAACGTACGGTGCCACGGAAATACCGCCCGGGGGGTCGGCGTTGGCTCTCCCATGCGCCTCGCGACCCTCTCCCTCGTGCTGCTGTCGACCACGTCGTTCGCCCTGCCACCCGGTCACGACGGCCAGGGGCTGGTGTCGGGTGCCAACCACCACGTCGGCGACGCCGGGTTCGTCGCGACCTACGGTCGCACGCCGAACCTCCGGGATCCCGAGTCGGTCCGCATGCGCACGCACCTCGCGTTCGTCCGCGATCGGCTGGCCCGGATGCCGGCGACGCGCCCGGACCTGCAGGCCAAGCGCGACCAGGTGATCGGCTTCTTGTCCGAGTACGTCGCCAAGGGCACGACGCCGAAGAACCTCCACCTGCCGTGGCGCACGCCGGTGTTCATCGACGACGACCAGACGATCTGTGCGGTCGGCTACCTGATCGAACGGTCGACCGGGCGGGCGCTTCCGGAGAAGATCGCGGCGACGCATCGGTACGACCTGATCGAGGACATCGCCAGGGCGATGCCCGAGGTCGGCGCGTGGGTGGAGGCCTCCGGCTTCACGCTCGAGGAGATCGCGTCGATCCAGCCGGGGTACATCGAGCCAACGGTCGAGAGCTGGCGGAGCTGGCCCGCGGAGGTCGTGTACGACGACGACGGCAAGGAGTTGCCGGCCAAGCTCCACGCCGACGGGCCGGTGGAGGACGTGGTCGACGGCGTCACCACGACGAGCGGGACCTTCGCGCGCGGCCTCATGCAGGGCGCGTGGACCGTCACCGACACGAAGGGGCACGTCGTCGGCAAGGGCGACCTGACCGACGGTCGGGGCATGTGGCACAGCGCGTACCCCGGCGGCGCGCGGCTCGCCGAGGGGCCGATGCGCGCCAACAGCCCGCACGGCGCGTGGCGGTTCTATCACCCGAGCGGCAACCTCGCCGCGGAGGGCAGCTTCCTGCGAGGCACCCGCCACGGCGCGTGGCGCTTCTACTACGACACGCCCGCGCAGACCCCGATCGCGCTCGGCTCGTTCTGGCACACGACCGTCGACGGGACCTGGCGTCACTTCGATCAGACGGGACACCTGATCGCGACCTCGATCGAGGTCACGCCCAGCCAGTGGGAGCGGCGCAGCTCCGGCGGCCACCTGCTGTCGATCACGCCCGGGACCGACGGCGTCCGGCACGAGGTCCACCAGGGCAACGTGAACGGCGACAACCATCGGCTCGACGGGTTCTATCGCGGCGCCGAGCGGCTCTACTTGCGTTCCGGAGTCGAGGGCGACGAGATCTTCGACGCCGACGGCTACACGCTCAAGCTCGTCGATGGGGCGTGGACGTCGCGGGCGTGCCACTGGAGCGCGAAGCGCAAGCAGATCGCGCACAACGCCGACATCACCACGCTGCACGGCCTGCTCGACGCGGACGCCGCCGAGTGCGATGGGCCGGCGACGATCGTGGCGGCGCGGCGCGCACAGCAGCTCGACACGATGCTGTCGCCGATGCGCACCGTGCGCGCCCAGAGCGCGACGTTCGTCCGCGAGCTCGCGCTCGGCGGCACCACGATCGACGAGGCCGTCGAGAACGGCGTCGCGACCGCGCCGACTCCGGACGCCGCGACCGACGCGCCCGGCGCGCCGGACGACGCCGACGATCTGGCGCGGGTGCTGGCGGCGAACATGACCTGGTACGTCGAGTGGCCGCATATCGACGGCCGCTTCGAGGACGTGTTCCGCACCGTCGCGGGCTACCGGATCCAGATGCGCTAGCGCTGGCGATGATGCTAGAGGTGCGGCGCGGGCGACTTGTTCGTCAGCATCTCGGGGGCCACCATGTGCGGGTTCTGCGAGTGGTTGTTCATCAGGATCTGGTAGGCCTCGTACGCGCGCTCGTCGCCCTGGACGACGACGATCGTCCGGCCCTTCTTGAACTCGTCGTCGTAGTAGGCCGACTCGACGTCGCTGACCCCGAGGCCGGTGAGGGTGCCCACGAGCACCCCCGCCGCCGCGCCGGTGGCCGCGCTCGCGGCGATCGCCATCAGGATGCCGCCCGCGATCACGGGGCCGATCGCGGGGAGGATGCCGGCCGCGATGCCGAGCGCCCACAGCGCGCCTCCGCCCGCACCCGCGGCGGCGCCGACCGCTGCGCCGGTGCCCGCGCGGTTACCCTCGAGGTCCTTGAACGACTTCACCTCGGGATCGCCGTCCTTGTCGTGCGACAAGAGGCCGATCTTCTTGTCGGAGAACTGCGCATCGCGCAGCGCCTCGATCGCGCGGCGCGCGTCGATGTTGTTGTGGAAGACGCCGATCATGACTCGTTCGTGCTTGGTGCCCATAAGAAGCTCCGTTTGAAAAGGTTGGTCGCGGCTTGGTGCAGAGCACGGCACGTGCCACCGCCCCGCCGGCTCCAAGACCACCCGCGCCGGCGGTTCCGCCTGCCGCGTGTGGTGGGCTGACACACGCGGCGTGGCGCGTGGCATCCACGCGAGGCGCGCGCCGCCGCTCGGCAGGCTAGGCGATCACGTCGGGTGCGACCGTGCGCAGCACGCGGATGCCGGCGGCGGTGAGCTTGTTGCCGGTGACGTCGAACAGCTCGAGGTGCCGGAACGCACGGTGCTCGCGGGCCAGCGCGCGAGCGCCGCGATCGTCGAGGTTGCCGTCGGTGATCTGCAGCTCGGTGAGCCGGGCGAGCAACGGCGCGGTCGCGAGCCGGGCGAGCAGCTGGTTGGCGAAGCGACAGCCGACGATCGCGAGGTGCTCGAGCGGGAGATCGACGCGGCGGAGCAGGGGCTCGAGATCGGTGAGGTCGGCGGGCGAGGTCGGGGTCGCCTCGCCGAGGTCGAGCGCGAGCACGAGCGAGGTCAGCCGAGGCAGCGACGCGCGCGCGAGGTCGCGCAGCTGGGTGCCGGACATGCCCGGCGTGCGGAACGTCGCGCGCCGCAGGTTGGGGAGCGCGAGCGCGCTGGCGGTGAACCGGCCGGTGACCTCGAGATCCGTCAGGTTCGGCAGGCTCGCGCACAGGGCGTCGATCCGGAACCGCCCGGTGTGCTCGACGACGTGGAGCTCGCGGAGCGTCGGCGGGAGCTCGCCCGCGACGCCGTCGAGGACGGGCTGCACGGCCGTCGGCAGCACGGTGCGCGCGGGCGGGCTGTAGTAGTCGCGCGGGGGTGGCGGCTCGACGTCCCCGATCGTCAGCTTCACGAGGAACCGCGCGGACGGATGCTGGAGCAGCTGGCGCGCGATCACGTCGAGGGCGAGCGGGATGCGCTCGCCCTCGGCGACCACGAGGTACGGATTGGCGAGGTGCGCGTGGTGGATGAACCCGCGGCGCCAGTGTAGGGCGTCGGCGCGCACCGCGTCGGCGAGCTGGCCGAACAAGTAGGGGCGGTGGCGGGCGAACACCGCGATCGCGGATCGGCGCTCGGCCGCGTCGCCGCGCTCGGCCGCGATCTGCGCGGTGATCAGCTCGCCGCGCGGATCGCCGTGCTCGATCAGCCAGTCGGCATAGACCAGGTAGCTGTCGACGTCGTCCGGGTCGTCGACGATCGCGCGCTCGAGATCGGCGTTGCGGGCGTCGAGCGGCATCCCGTCAGGGTAGCGCGCGCAGGAACTTTCGCAGCGCGCGCCAGACGACGAGCGGAATCTCGTGCGGGCCATCGAACGGCACCCACGTGACCTCGGCGCCGGCGCCGCGCGCGAGGTCGCGGAGGTTCTCGCCGGCCGAGAACGCGAGCTCCGCGTCGGCGGTGCCGTGCGACACCAGCACCGGCAGCCGCGCGAGGTTGCGCAGGCGCGGGGTCCAGTCGGCGAGCGCGATCCGCGTCGACGACAGCAGCGCGAGCGCGTCGGGGCGTGGCCCGTCGCCGGCGATCGTGTAGTCCATCGCGAGCATGCCGCCCTGCGAGAACCCGACGAGCACGAGGCGGGGCGCGGCGAGGTCGACGAGCACGCGGCCGAGCAGCGCCCGGGCCTCGGCGCGCCCGGGTGGATCCATCGCGTGGAGATCGAGCGCGCCGTGCAGCGTGAGCGCGCGCAGCCGCGCCTCGGAGTCGACCGGCCACCACGCGCGATCGCGCCCGGGCCGCGCGCCGGTGTGATCGAGCAGCGGCGCGTCGGGGAACACGAACCGCGCGGCCACGCCCAGCGACCGCGCGAACGGCGCGAGGTCGGCGGCCTCCATCGCGCGGCCGTGCAGCACGACGATCGCCAGGTCGCCGTCGCCGATCTCGATCGTGCGTACTCCGGCGCGCGTGCGGTGGTGCGCGTCAGTGGGCACGCTTCACCGGGGGAGCGACGCGATCCTTGAGCCTCAGGAACGGGCGCTCGAACACGTGATAGCTGGCCGCCGCGACGAGGAAGGTGATCGTCGTGGCGATCACCAGGTAGAGGAGGCCGCGCTCGGTGCCGATCGCGTTGCCCTCGGCGAACTGATCGAGCCGGGCGAGCAGCGGCAGCCCGACGTAGATGTGGAGCGGGGCGTAGAACACGTACATGCCGTAGCTGTACATGCCCACGCGCCGCAGCGGCGCGAACGACAGCAGGCGGCTCGGCCAACCCTGCGCGAGCGCGGCGACCATGATGATCGCGAAGCCGATCGCGAGGATCGTGTAGCCGCCGGTCTGCATCGTCGCGCCGGTGCGGAGCAGGTGGCCGAGCATCGCGCCGCCGAGCACGACGATCCCGCCGATCACGCCGAGCACCGTCGGCGAGACGAGCTGGAGCCGCGAGCCGATGCGATCGGTGCGGATCAGCGCCGCCGCCATCGCGCCGATCGCGAGCGCGTCCATCCGGCAGAACAGGAACTGGTACGCCGCGTCGGGGCCGAACCGCGCGCGCACGAGGACGCGCGCGACGATCGCGACCGCGACGAGCACGGTCCCGAGCACGAACACGCCGTTGCGTCGGACGAGGTACACGAGGCCGGGCCACAGCACGTAGAACTGCTCCTCGACCGACAGCGACCAGAAGTGTGGGAACGCGATCTCGCCGTGCCCGAGCGGCGCCGCGAAGTTGGCCGTGTACGTCCACAGGTAGAGCTGATCGTCGCCGTGGGTCGGGTGTGGATGGCCGAACAGCGGCACGAGCACGAACGCGACGAACAGCACCGCGTAGTACAGCGGGAAGATCCGGAACGTGCGGCGCAGGAAGAAGTTGCGGAAGTAGCGGGGGGACTTCGCGGTGTCGAGGAGGATGCCGGTGATCAGGAAGCCCGACAGCACGAAGAACAGCTGCACGCCGATCCATCCGAGATCGAGCGCGAGCTCCAAGCCGCGGCCGACGCCGTTGCGCGTCTGGATGATGTCGAACCCGTGGGCCAGCACGAGCAGGATCGCGATGCCGCGGAGGCCGTCGAGCGCGGGGATGTGGCCGCGCACGAGCTTGTGGAAGCCCTCGGTCGTGTTGTCGTGGTCCGCGGGCTTCATGGCGTCAGGGCGCGTTCGATCGCCGCGAGCAGCAGCGGATGCGACCACCGCGGCGTGAACGTGTGATCGGGCCCCTCGATCACGTCGATCGCGAGCTGGCCGCTCGCGACGAGCCGCGCGACCGCCGAGCCGCCTTGCTCGCGCAGCATCGCGCGCCCCGGATCCTCGTCGGCGAAGATGAAGCGGACGGCGATCCCGGCGCGCGCGAGCTGGAGGAGCTCGGTCCCGAGATCGTCGGGGAGCGGCACCCGCAGCCGGCGGAGCACGTCGCGGCCGCGGTGTTCGGCGACGTCGCGCGCCCGGCGCAAGAGGATCTCGGCCACGCGCCGGACGTTGACGTCGCCGCGCAGCAGCTTCTTCCACGCCGCGCTCGACCGCGCGACGTCGGCGTAGCGCGCGGCCTCGCTGGTCACGCGGAACGCGGCGAAGTCGAGCGGCATGCCCGGCTTCCAGAAGAACGTCAGCGGGTTGATCGGCACGATCGCGTCGATCGGCTGGCCGGCGACGGCGGCCTTGATCGCGTGGTACGCGCCCGCGCACACGCCGCCGACCGCGACGGTCGTCGCGCCCTGGCGCCGCGCCCACGCGACGAGCACGCCGACGTCGGCGACCGCGTGATCGCTGTACACGACGTTCTCGGGCGCCCCCGGCCGCGGTCGGCTGTCGCCCATGCCCGACAGGTCGGCGCGGACGACGAGCTCGCCCCGCGCGGCGAGCCGGCGGGCGAGGTCGACGTACAGCCGGTTCGGGCCGATCCGATGGATCGCGCCGGAGTTGAGCAGGATCACGGCGCGGCGCGGGGGCGCCGTCGTCGCCGGCCGCGACACGATCGCGACGAGCGCGTCGTCGATCCGCACCAGCTCCTCGCGGACGCCGCCATGGAGGAGGGTGGTGCTCCACGCCCGCGTGGGCACCAGCACGGGCGTGGGCGTGGGCGTCTCCGGCGCGGCCGACCGTCGGGCGGCGAAGTCGAGGGTCGCGTCGAACAGCGCCGTCGGGACCTTCGTGTGGTGCGGATCGAGCACCATCTCGACGTAGCCGGGGAGCCGCGCGTGCTCGACCGCGACCCCGAGGCCACCGAGCGCCGCGATCCAGCGGTCGCTGGCCGGGAGGTCGTCGCGATCGAGCACGAGGACCGCGGGGGCAGGGCGCCGCGCGGGCTTCGCGAGATCGATCGCGGCGATCGCCAGCCGGGTCTCGGGCGTGATCGGGAAGCCGATGGCCTCGTCGATCACCTCGCCGGCGATGACGCCGTGCGGCGCGGGGGCGAGGCCGAGCGCGCCCTGCAGCATCTTGAGCTCGCGGACGTAGCCCTTGCCGCTCACCGTCGGGGCGATCGCGACGACGCCGGCGACGTCGTCGCGCGGCTCCGCGGCGAGGCAGGCGAGCGCGGCCCCGAGGCGGACGCCGACGAGCACGAGGCGCTCGGCGCCGCGGGCGCGCGCGAGGTCGCAGGCGGCGGTGATGCTCGCGAGCCAGGCGTCGGCGCGCGCCGGCTGGAGATCGTCGTTCGCCGAGTCGCCCGTGCCGTCGAGATCGAACCGGATCGCGAGCATGCCCTTCGCCGCGGCGTCCTCGGCGAGGTGGCGCAGCGAGCGGTGCGCGCACACCGCCTCGTAGCCGAACGGCGGCACGATCACGAGCGCCGTGCCCGTCGGCGTGCGGGGCGCGTGGATCCAGCAGAAGGTCGGGCCCGCGTAGCCCGCCTCGGGCGGAGGCGTCGTCACGGCTTCACCTCGAAGCGCGCGCCGCTCTCGGCGTTGAGCGCCGTGACCGTGCCGCGGGTGGCCGCGCGCGCGCGCAGCGGGATCACCCGGCGCTGGCCGGGCGCGAGGTGGAAGTAGTTGTCCTCGGGATCGAGGTGGTTGCCCTCGATCGCGACGAACTGCGCGAACCGCGTCGTCGCGACGACCAGCGCGCCCGCCTCGACGGTGGCGGTCAGCCCGACCGCGAGCTCGCGCGGCATCGCGTGCGACGGAAACCAGAACGTCTCCGCGAGCACCTCGTCGGTGCCATCGGCGCGGTCGGCGAGCAGCCGCGCGTGGACGACCTGGGCCTGCGGCGGGCCGAAGCGATACGCGTACGACAGATCGTAGAACCCGTCGAACAGCGCGGCGGCGTCGATCTCGAGCGCGCCGTGCGCGGGGACGACGACCGCGCGCGCCCCGGTGCCGATCTGGATCTCGCCGGCGCGGTACATCGTGAGGGCGAGCCGGGCCGCGCGCGCGTGCGGCCCGTCGTTGACCACGTGGATCGCGAGGCCGTTGCAACCCTCGTCGGTGATCGCGAGCGCGATCGGCGCGAGCGCGCGGCGCAGCGCGTACCAGCACGGCTTCGGCGCGCCGGTCGCGTCGACGACGCCCCACCCGGCGCCCGCCCACAGATCGCGGAGAAACCAGATCAGGCCGCCGCGCGTCGGCGAACGTCCGCGCCGCCACTCGCCGAACGTCTGCGCCATCACCTCGCCGGTCGCCACGCGCCCGAGCGCGACGTAACGGTCGTGATCGATCGCACGGAGCGCCGCGGGGTCGAGCTCGAACAGCTCCGCGACGTAGTGATCGCGGACGTCGTCGAAGTCCCAGCCCGCGCCGAGGTCGCGGGGCGATCGCGCCTTCCACGCGGCGTGGTGGACGCGGAGCCCGGCGAGCTCGCCGCTGCCGAGGTTGGCGAACGCGAGGCACTCGGAGGCGAACCGCACCTCGCTGCGGCGGGCGTCGTCGAGCGGACGCAGGTACGCGCCGACCCCGTAGTACGACGCGACGCCGTGCCGCGGCTGGTGCGGGAACGCGCCGCCGTCGGTGCTCGACGGCACGTACGCGACGCCGGCCCGCGCGACGAGCGCGGCGATCGTCGCGTGGAACAGCGAGGGCGCCCACCGATCGGAGGTCGCGCCGCTCATCGCGGCCTGCTGCTGACCCTCGCTGTTGCCGCACACGATCGCGAGCGCGGGGCGACCGACGAGCCGCGCGAGCTGGGTCTCGACCTCGCGCGCGATCTGCGGCGCGAGCTCGTCGGGGTAGTCCATGTTGGCGAACATCAGGTCCTGCCACAGCAGGACGCCGTGCGCGTCGAGCGCGTCGTACAGCGCGGCGTCCTCGTAGACCATCGTGCCGCCGATGCGCAGCATGTTCATCCCGCCCTCGACCATGCGCGCGACCGCCTGGTCGTACTGCGCGGGGGTGGCGGCGAGCGAGACGACGTCGAGCGGCGTCCAGCACGCGCCCCGACAGAACACGCGGACGCCGTTGACGTGGACGGCGAAGTCGCCACCGTCGCGGGCGATCTCGATCGTGCGAAAGCCCGTGGCGGGCAGGGCGATCGCCTCGCGGACGTCGCCGCGCGTGGCGTCGAGCCGCAGCGGGTAGCGGAACGGCTCGCCGTGGGTGTGCGGCCACCACCGCCGCACGTTCGGCAGCGTCACGCGCGCGCGCCAGCGTGCACCGTCGCGCACGCACGAGGTCGCCGTGCCGTCGACGACGAGGGTCGCGTCGTCGAGCTCGCCGGCGAAGCTTACGTCGATGACCCCGTCGTCGTCGACGAGGCGCGCGTGGAGCTGGACGTCGTCGACGCGGAGCGCGTCCGCGCGCGCGAGCCACACGGGCCGCCACGGCCCGACCGCCGCGGCGGGCGGCGACCAGCCCGGCGTGCGGCCGAGCAGCGTCGTCCGGACCCAGCGCAGCTGCTGCTGCTCGATCATCGGCACCCGCCAGCGCGGGCGCGGCCGCTTCTTCGCGAGCTCGGCGTCGAGCGCGCGGCAGCAGATCGCGAGGCGATCGGTGCCGGTCGCGACCACCGAGAACGTCACCGGCACGAACATGTTGTCGGTCGAGCCGATCCGCACGTCGTTCCAGTACACGTCCGCGAGCGTGGCGATCCCGTCGAGCCCGAGGATCATCGCGCCGGGCTCGCCGGTGATCTCGACGCGCCACCACCAGTCCTCGGCGTCGAACCGGCGCGGCGCACCGTCGAGCGACCACGTCCCGGCGGCCCGCAGCGCGCTCGCGGCGGTCCCCGGCACCGAGGCCGAGGTCCAGCCGGTCGTCGGTGGCTCGGTCGATCCAGCGCCCGCCGCCACCAACTGCCAGCCCGTGGAGATCATTTTCCGGCGGTGAGCTCGTCGATCGCCGTCTGGATCGCCGCGATGCTCTCGAACACGCTGCGCTTGAGCATGTGATCGGGGAACTCGACGTCGAACTCGCCTTCGAGCGCGAGCATCACGTTGACGCTCGCGTGCGAGGTCATGCCCGCTTGATACAGGTCGGAGCCCTCTTCGAGCGTGATGGCGTCCTTCGTCAGGCGGCCGTGCTCTTTGAGGATGTTGCGGATCTTCGTCGTGGTTTCGCTCATGGTTGGTTTCGCTCCGCGATCACGATCGCCGTCGCGTGATCGCCTTCGTGACTCATCGACATCGCGAGCGTGCGCTCGCCGACCCTCGCCGCTGCCTCGCCGTGCAGCACCAGCTCGCACGCCCCATCGCTCAGCCGCACGACCTCGAGGTCGCGCCAGCCGATGCCATCGAGGCGCAACGCCTTCTTCGCGGCTTCCTTCGCCGCGAACCGCGCCGCGAGCCGCGCCGTCGCCTGATCGGGCGCCGACATCGCGTAGGCGACCTCGGCAGGCGTGAACACGCGCGTCAGCCATCGATCGCCGAACGTGGCGATCGATTCGGCGATGCGGCTCACCTGGACCAGATCGATCCCGACCGAGGTCATGGTCAGCGCGAGCCTGGGGTGATCATCGCCGCCAGAGTCTACACCAGGCTCGACATCGCCTGGTCCCACGCCACCGCCCACTCGTCGAACATCGCGCTCGGATCGAACGGCTTCTTGCCGTTCACCGCGCGAGCCGCCTTCAAGATGAACGTCTTCGCGCCGGCCGAGATCGCGTCGTACGCGGCGATCGCGTCGGCGTGGCCGCGCTCGAGCCAGCGCAGGTATGCGGCCATCAACTCCGCTGCGGAGCCGAGCTGGCGCACGGTCGCGAACGCCCACGCGTGATAGTGCGCGAGCCCGGCCGCCTGGAGCGCGGGCAGGTCACGCGCGAACCGCGCCGCGAACCGCCGCACGGGGTTGTCGGTCGGGCGGCGGGCGACGTGGCGCGCGAGCAGCTTGCCCGACAGCGCTCGCAGCTCGTCCTCGGGGCGCCGCACGACGCGATCGA
>JAPLLF010001091.1 GCA_026387715.1 Pseudomonadota bacterium | reverse complement strand
CGACGACGAGATCGCGCGACTCCGCGTCGAGCCCCCCGCGCTCGTGATCGACACCGAGCTCGACCGCGCGCCACCCCCAATCGAGCTTCGGGTGTTCGCCCAGCGCTTCGACGGGCTCGAGTTCGAGCTCTTCGGCTCCTGGACGATGACGGGCGACCTCGTCGGCGAGCTCATCGGCAATCAATTCCATCCGTACAACGACATCGGCGGTGCCGCGGTCGGACGCGTGGTCCTCGCCGAGGGCGTGGCGGAGTTCCCGATCGACGTCACCTTGCACGGCGTCGATGCGAGCCAGGTCACCCCGCTCGACATCGCCCGCTTCGACACCGCCGAGCAACGCGCCGTCCCGTCGACGCTGCGCCCCGGCGACACCATCCTCCCGCTCGACACCTCGCTGATCCCCATCGAGTGGACCGGCGAGCCCGCGAGCACGTTCGCGCTCCACGAGGTCTCGATCCGCGCGCCCCACCTCGACCTGCGCACGTACGGCTACCGGTTCGGCGATCCGTCGTTCACGCTCGGCGCCGCGTTCGACCACGCGATCGCGACCACCCGCGCAGGCCAGGACGTCGAGCTCCGCGTGCGCTCGATCGTCGGCGACGAGACGATCGCCCGCACGCAGACCACGCGCGTCGCGATCGCCGATCGCCACCTGGAGGGCACGATGATCTTCGCGACCGGCGACCTCATCCAGACGTTCGATCTACGCACCCAATGGGGTGGCGTGTTCGGCTTCGACTTCTTCACGTGCGTCGACTGCCGGATCAGCATGGAGCACGCCAGCGGCCGGATCGGGTTCGGTTCGTCGTTCGGAACCCCCAGCCGGATCGCCGACCTGACCACGGCGGCGACGATCGCGACCAGCGCCACGCCGTGGGAGAGCGTCGCCTTTGCTGGTGACCGGCTGGTCGGCACGTGGCACGGCCGGCTGACGCTGTACGACGCGTTCGCCGCGCGCATCGCGGCCATCCCGGTCGGGCTCGACGCCCGCGATCCCGCGGTGTCACCCGACGGCACCCGGCTCGCGTGGATCTCCGCGAGGACCAACGAGCTGCGCATCGGCACGCTCGATCATTTGACCGGCGCGATCACCAACCAGCGCACGCTCGTGGCCGCGTCCGCGCGCGCCACCCACGCGCCGGACTTCTCGGCGGACGGCGCGTGGCTCGTCTACGCGCGCGCACAGGGCGGGGACTCCGCCGACCCGACGATCGCGATCGTCGCCACCGATGGCAGCGGCGTCACGCTGGAGGTCTCGCGCGACGTGCGCGACTTCGAGGCGCGCTGGGCGACGCCGACGGCGACCTGCCGGGCCGGCGGCGAGACCGTCGAGCTCGCGTGGCTCGTGATGGCCACGACGCGCGGCGGCAACACCAGCGCCGCCGGGCTCTGGCTCGCGCCTGTCGACCTGGCGAACCGCCACGTGTCGCCCGCGTTCCCGTTCCTCAGCCTCGTGCCGTTCGTCCCGCACGTCCCGGCGTTCGACGCGCGCGTCGTGACGCCTGTCAGCGCAGCGCCTTTCGCCCCGAGCCGATGAGATCGAACAGCACCCGGCGAAAGCTGGCGCGCGCATCGAACAGCCCGATCACGGCGGCGGCGCCGAGCCGCTGCCGCCAGACGAGCAGGATCTTCGCCGACAGCCCGAGCCCCCCGACCGCGAGGGCGCGGCCCGTCGCCTCGGCGAGCTCGTTGGCGTAGCTGGTCGTCCAGTGGAAGTCACCGTGCGTGCGGACCGGCGCCGCGAGCGCGCGCTCCCAGTCGCGATGGGCCGTGCTCGCGAGCAGCTCCGGGCGTCGCAGCAGCCCCGACTTCTGGAGTCCCATGCGGAAGCGCTCCGCCGCGTTGCCCGAGTCGTCGTCGAGCAGGCCGTACCAGATCTCGCGATCGGCATCGCGCACCTCGGCCGGCACCTCGAGCGCGCACCCGAAGTCGAGGCACCAGACGTGGACCTTGCCGTCGGGCAGCGTCTCGACGAGGAAGTTCCCGGGGTTCGGATCGGCGTTGAGCAAGCCGTGCACCAGCGGCGAGCCCCAGGCGAACCGGAACACGCCGATGGCCGCCTGCCTGCGGACGTCGGCGGACGCGGCCGCCGCCTCGAGCACGGTCACGCCCCGGGCGCGCGTCATCGTCAGCACGCGGGCCGACGACAGCTCGCCGATCACGCGCGGGAAGCGCAGCACCGGATCGCCCTCCCACGCCGTGGCGAACCGCGTGAGCGAGGCCGCCTCGGCGGCGTAGTCGAGCTCGCCGCGCACGGCGGTGGCGAGCGCCGCGAGCGCGTCGTCGTCGAGCGCGCCGAGCTGCCCGACCGAGCCGACGAGCCGCCTGACGAA
>JAPLLF010000154.1 GCA_026387715.1 Pseudomonadota bacterium | reverse complement strand
GCGCGCCGTTGGTCGTGCTGATGCGCCACTTCGTACCGGCGTGCGCCGACACGACGAGGTTGTGCTTGCCGGGACGGTCGAGCTTGATCTCGACGACCTCGCCCTTGGAATCGTAGATGCCGACGACGTGGGTCTCCACCGGGCCACACGCGCCGATCGGCGCGGTGCGCGAGGTGTAGTCGACCCCGTCGGCGCAGCCGATGAGCCCGCTCAGGGGAAGCATCCACAACAAGGACGGCGTGATCTTCATCTGCACGAACCCAAGCAACTCGCGAACCACCTCGGGTCTGCCGACCCCAGCGCGTGCCCCCAGGGTAACCACCTGAAGAGACACGGGACGGCAGGGCTGGCTGCTCGCGTCGCCTGGGAGCCGCGCGCTCCACCCCTGGTGTCTCGGCTCTCAGGCGCGCGCGCGATCGCCGCGACGCCGGAGCTCGTCGATCGTCGCCGCGTAGTCCGCCGTGCCGAACACGCCCGAGCCCGACACGATGACGTCGGCGCCGGCGGCACACACCTCGGCGATGTTGTCGAGCTTCACGCCGCCATCGACCTCGATGTCGACGGTGAGGCCGCGCTCGTCGATCATCTTCCGCAGGCGACGGATCTTGTCGAGCGCCGAGCCGATGAAGCTCTGGCCCCCGAAGCCGGGATTGACGGACATCACGAGCACCTGCGCGACGTCGGCGAGCACGTACTCGATCGACTCGAGCGGCGTCGCCGGGTTGAGCACGACGCACGGGCGCTTCCCGAGCTCCTTGATCTGCGCGAGCGTGCGATGGAGATGCGGGCACGCCTCCACGTGGACGCCGATCAAGTCGGCGCCGGCCTTCGCGTAGGCCGCGACCCAGCGATCGGCGTCCTCGATCATGAGGTGGACGTCGAGCGGCAGCGTGGTCACGCGCCGCACCGCCTCGACGACGATCGGCCCGATCGTCAGGTTCGGGACGAAGTGGCCATCCATGACGTCGACGTGGACGTAGTCGGCGTTGCCGATCGCGCGAACCTCGTCGGCGAGGCGCCCGAAATCGGCGGACAGGATCGACGGGGCGATCTTGGTGCGGCGGGTCATGCGCGCACTCATAGCAGGATCGCTCGCGGCGAGGATCCCGGCGTGCTCAGTAGCCGCCGAACAGGTCCGTCAGCGGGACGTCGAGCGCGGTCGCGACCTTGAACAGGCTCGACACCGACGCGCTCGACTCCGCGCGCTCGATCTGCGACAGCAGGGACACCGAGAGGTTCGTGCGGCGGGCCATCTGCTTGAGGGTCAGACCCCGCGCCTTGCGGAGGTCGCGGATCTGGCGGCCGATCACCGCGTGTAGCTCGTCCTCGCGGCGGAGCACGAGGCCCTTCTTCTTCGCGATCCGCGCGATCACGTCGCGGAACTCGTCGGGCGTGAACGGCTTGTGGATGTACGCGCTGACGTCGTGCTGGATCGACGCGGTGGCGGTGTCGAGGGAGGGGTGCCCGGTGAGGATGATCACGGCGATGTCGTCGTCGACGCCGCGGATCTGCGCGAGGACGTCGAGCCCCGACAGCTTCGGCATCATCAGGTCGAGGACCACGAGGTGAAACACCTCGTCCCGGATCCGATCGACGACCGTGGTGGGATCTTCGAGCGTCGTGACCTCGAACCCTTCGCCGCTGAGGAAGTCCTGCAGGTACTCGCGGATGTCTTGATCGTCGTCGACGACCAGCACCGAGAGTCGCGACGACATCTTTGGGATCGCCGGGATCGTCGGGATCGCCGGGATCGGTTGCGAAGGCGACGTCGACGACGTCGGACCTGGACTCGAGGACGCCGTTGCCACCATACCCCCCACCATATCCCTAAACGTAACTTCGAACTCGAGTCGATTTCGAGCCGAAAACGAAACTGCGGAGGGGTTACCTCCGCAGCAGTCGGGGCGACAGGATTTGAACCTGCGACTCCTTGGTCCCGAACCAAGTGCGCTACCAGGCTGCGCTACGCCCCGCGAGAAGCGTTAGGTAGCTCGTCGAACTTTCGTTGTCAACTAGTGGCGCCATACGGGAAGCGCGAAGTGCACGCCGACCTCCCCAAAAACACCCAGTTCGTCGACCACCCCGAGCCGGGCGAACGGCGTGACCCCCAGGAACGCCCACAGGCCGATCGCCCCTCCGATCCGGGCGTGCTGGAGCGTCCCCAGCTCGACGATCGGCCCGACGGTGAGCCCGGCCATGACCCCACCGATGCGCGTCCCGGCGACGGCGTCGAGCCAGATCCGGGTGCCGCCGCGCGAGGTCCACCGGCTCGCCCCGACCGAGAGCCCGGCGACCGCGAGATCTCGCCACTCCCGCACGCGGGCGATCGCCAGTTCGACCCCGAACGTCGTGTCCCACATGCCATCGACGTGGGACGCGGCACCGGACGGTCCGAGCCACAGATAGTCGCCATCGAGATCGCTCGAGATCGGAAATCGCGCTGTTCTGGATGCGCTGGGCGGTTCGGGCGCAGGATCGGGGGTCACGTGGGTGGTGGGATCTGCCGTGGCGACGCCACCGGCGAGGATCATGACCAGGATGACCGCGAAGACCGGCGCCTGGGGGTATCCACCCCGGGCCGGCTGGCCCTGATCACCACAAGCTCCGTGCATCCTGCTAGAATCGCGGTCCATTACGGGCATGGGTTGGCGGCGCGGGGATTGCTTCCGACCTGCAGGTTCGACCGACGCATTCGTCCCTCCACGCAACGACCTTCCCCCGATCTGACCCGATACCAACGCGAGATCATCGAACTTGGCCATGCAGCAACAGGCACCGGGGTATGGGGGGCACCCTCCGGGAAGCACCGGCGGATCCGGCCCGATGCTACCACCCGGGTTGGAGAACGACTACGCGGAGGTCCGCAAGCTCCCGTTGTTCGACGGTATCGGGGACCCGGATCTGGCGATGGCGATGTCGCAGGGAGGCATCGCCGTGCGCCGCCTCGAGCGCGACATGTTCGTGCTCGATCCGATCGGCCTGGCGCACGGGCAGCCGGCGCCGGTCGTCTACGTCGCGGACGGGCAGGTCGCCGCCGCCGTGTTCCACGAGCACGAGCTCGCCGAGCGGCGGCAACAGCAGACCGCCCACGAGAACGCGTCGAAGGACGAGCTCGAAGAAGAGTCGCTGATCAAGCCACCGCCGCTCGCGCGCATCGCGCTCAAGAACGTCGCGCTGTTCATGCACGGCGACCTGTTCAACTCCGGGGCGCTCCAGGCCGCGCGCGGCCAGCCGCTGGCGTTCTACACGACGGCCCCGTCGATCCTCGTCTCGATCGATCACCGCTGGATCGCCGAGCTCGCCGTGCGCCATCCGGCGTTCGAGGCGCGGCTCCGGCGCGCGCTCTCGATCTCGCGCGAGCGGCTCGCGTGGGTGTCGGGCGTCAAGCAGGAGCTCCTCGACTTCTTCGTCCGGCAGGGCATCTCCGTGTCGGGCGAGATGGTGCGCGTGCGGCAGCTCGGGCTCTGCATCGACTGCAAGCTGTGCGAGGAGGCCTGCGAGGATCGCTACGGCGCCCAGCGGCTCACGCTCGGCGGCTACCAGATCGGGATGCTCGACTTCATCTACACGTGCCGCACGTGCACCGACCAGCGCTGCATCGATCCGTGCGCGTACGACTCGATCAAGTACGACGAGAAGAAGAAGGAAGTCGTCATCAACGAGTCGACGTGCACCGGCTGCACCGCGTGCGCGCAGAGCTGCCCGTACGGCGCGATCGACATGGTCGAGGTCGAGCCCGAGGCGCCGACGTTCAAGAAGGACTTCAAGGCGCGGCTCGACAAGCGCGAGATGCTCAAGTTCGGCCCCGGCACGCCGCGCGTCGCGCGCACGCGCCGCATCGCCAACAAGTGCGATCACTGCATGGCGTACGGTGATCAGGCGTGCGTGTCGGCGTGCCCGACCGGATCGCTGATCGAGCTCAACGCCTACGACCTGTTCCGCGAGCGCTCGCCCGCGATGGCGAAGGCCGCTGAGAACGGCTTCAACGCGGACCTGACGAAGAAGGATCGCAAGGAGATCCTGCCCGTGATGCCGTTCACCGAGGGCGTCGCGATCCGCTCGGGTGGGCTCGCCAAGGTGAAGCGTGGCCGCTACCTGCCGATGCTGTTCTGGCTCGTCGGGCTGGCGGCGTTCCTCGTCGCGATCGTCGAGGTGGTGCTCCGGCACTACGCCCCGGAGATGTCGTATCGGTTCGGGCAGATGAAGGCGATGGCCGACTTCGCCGACTCGCCGGACTCGAACATCCTCGAGTCGCTGACGTTCAAGTTCCACGCGGGCGATCAGCTGTCGACCTACTGCGGCCTGCTCGGCACGGGCCTGATGACGATCGCCGCGATCTACCCGATCTTCCGGCGCATCAAGATGTTCCGCTGGCTGGCCTCGAACACGATGTGGTTCGACTTCCACATCATGACGGGCATCGTCGGCCCGATGTTCGTCGCGCTCCACTCGGCGATGCAGCTCGACAGCTGGGTGTCCGCGGCGTTCTGGTCGATGGTCATCGTCGTCGTGTCGGGCTTCCTCGGTCGCTACCTCT
>JAPLLF010000875.1 GCA_026387715.1 Pseudomonadota bacterium | reverse complement strand
GTCGACGCCATGCCGATCACCGCGCTCGAGGTCCTGCCGCGCTCGCCCGACGATCCGTTCGCGATCCTGTTCACGAGCGGGTCGACGGGCACGCCGAAGGGTGCCGTGCGGAGCTACGCGGCCTTCTTCGACGTGATCTCGACGTACGAGATCGGCCACGCGGCGCGGCACCTGTCGTTCCAGCCGGTGTCGCACCTGTCGGAGCGGATGTACCTGCCGGCGCTGCTGCTCTACGGCTCGACGATCGCGTTCTCGCGCGGTGGGGCGCACCTGCTCGACGAGCTCGCCGCGTTCGAGCCGACGCAGGTCGGCTCCGTGCCGCGGCTCTACGAGGTGCTCCACGCCCAGTACCTCCGCCGGCTCCGCGCGCTCGTGCGCGAGGCCCCCACGGTCCCGCGCCGCACCCACGAGGCCCGCGCGCTCGCCGAGGCCCGCGCGACGTTCGGCACGCGCGTGCAGTCGGTGTCGGTCGGCAGCGCGCCGGTGTCGGCCGAGGTCTACGCGTTCATGAAGCGATGCTTCGCGGACCTGTGGGTCAGCGAGGGCTACGGCTCCACGGAGGTCGGCTCGATCGCGTTCGACGGTCAGCTCGCGAAGGACGTCGAGCTCAAGCTCGTCGCGCCACCCGACGACGCCGACCGCCCGCCGGCGCTACCTGGCGATCCCGAGCGCGGCGAGATCTGGGTGAAGACGCCGCACCCGATCACCGGCTACCTCGCCGACGACGGCACGACGGTGTCGCCGCTCGACGCCGACGGCTTCTTCGCGACCGGCGATCTCGGCGAGCGCGACGAGCGCGGCCGCGTGCGCGTGATCGGGCGCGTACGGAACACCGTGAAGCTCGCGCAGGGCGAGTTCGTCTCGGCCGAGCGGATCGAGGCGGTGCTCGGCAGCGCGCCGAGCGTCGACCGGATCTACGCCCACGTGGTGGCCGGCGCCACCGGCGTCGCCGTGGTCGTGTTCCCCTCCGCGGACGCGGATCGCGACGAGGGCCGTCTGCTGGCGACGCTGCGCACGCACGGACGCGCGGGCGGGCTCGCCGCCTACGAGCTCCCGCGCGGCGTGATCGTCGACGCGGAGATCGCGGACGGCCTGTTCACGGCGAGCAACAAGATCGCACGCGCCCCGTTCGTCGCGCGCTACGGCGCCCGCCTCGCGCCGATGATCGCGGCCCGCAGCGGCCCTGACGACGACGAGGCGGTGCGAGACGACGGCGACGACGATCTGCTCGCGATCATCCAGCGCGTCGTCGCGCGTGTCGTCGGGCGCGCGCCCGATCCGCACGAGGCGCTCGGCGCCGGGATCGGCGTCGACTCACTCGCCGTCGCCGAGATCCTGGCCGCGCTCGCCGACGAGCTCGGGCGGGACGTCCCGCTCTCGTGGTGGTTCGAGGCCCGCGACCTCGCCGATCTCGCAGGTCGCCTCGGCCGGTTCGCCGGGGGCACCGAGGGCGCGACGCGCGAGCTCGCCGCCGCGGATCGCGTGCTCCCCGGTCGGTTCGGCACGACCTTCACCGAGCGTCCGATCGCGCGGGTGTTGCTCACCGGCGCCACCGGATTCCTCGGCGCGCACCTCGTCGAGGCGCTCCACGCGCGAGGGCTCGCGGTCACGTGCCTCGTCCGCGGCACCCCCGATCGGCTCGTCGCCGCGCTCGCGCGCTACCGGATCCCGGTCGCCGTCGACGGCGACCGGGTCCGCGTGGTCAGCGGGGACCTCGCCGCGATCCCGTTCGGCGAGCTCGCCGACGTCGACGCGATCGTGCACGCCGCCGCGACGGTGAGCTGGCTCGCGAGCTACCACGCGCTCCGCGGCCCCAACGTGCTCGGCACGCACGCGCTGCTCGAATTCGCCGCCGCCCGAGGTCTCGCGATGCACCACGTGTCGACGATCAGCACGTGCCCGGTCGGCGGCGACGAGGTCGCGCTGCTCGGCTTCGAGGCGGCGCTGGCGGGCACGCCGTACGGCCTGTCGAAGTGGATCGCCGAGGGGCTCGCGCTGCGCGCGCGCGCCGCCGGGCTCCCCGTCGCGATCCATCGCCCCGCGATGATCGCCGGCCACTCGACCCGCGGCACCGGCAACCCCGACGACTTCGTGCAGCGCTACCTCGCAGGCTGCGTCGAGCTCGGCTGCTACCTCGATCGGGACGACGCGGTCCAGGACCTCACGCCGGTCGACTTCGTCGCGGCCGCGATCGCCGCGCTCGTCGCCAGCCACGGCCGCGCGACCTACCAGCTGGTCAACGTCGATCAGTCGCCGACGTTCGCCGCGCTCGGCCGCGCGCTCGTCGCCGCCGGTCACGCGGTCGCGCCCGCGAGCTACGAGACGTTCCGCGCGCGCCTCCACGATCGCAAGGACTCGCGCCTGCACGCGCTGGGCGCGTTCTTCCCCGAGCGCTTCGCGCTCGGCTCGGGGCCGTGGCCGTGCGCCGCCACGCTCGCCGCGCTCGTCCCGCTGGGCGTCGTCCGCCCCGCGATCGACGCCGCGGTCCTCGCGGTCTACGCGAGCAGCCTGGTGTCGGCGAACGTGTGATCGTCGATCGAGTCGACGCCGTTCGCCATGAACCGGCGCGCGGCGGCGGCGGTGCGGCCGCCGTGCCCGTGGTCCTGGCACCACTGCGCGTGCCCGGCGAGCAGCGCGAGCTCGAGCGCCCGCCCGAGCGTCATCGCGAACCGGCGCGCGCCGGCCTCGAGCCGCTCCGGCTCCGTCATCGCCTCGCCGATCCACGCCGTCGCGTGCGCGAGCGCCGCGCGCGCCGCCGCCACCGGCGCCGCGAGCCCCGCGTCGGTCGCGGCCGCGCAGTGGGTCTCGATCTCGTGCGCGATCGACGCGAGCGCGCCGCCCTTGCCGAGCGCGCGCAGCGTGTCGAGCGACAGCACGTTCGTGGTGCCCTCCCAGATCGGTAGCACCTGCGCGTCCGCGAGCAGCCGCGGCAGGCCGGTGTCCTCGACGTAGCCCGCGCCGCCGCACGACTCGATCGCCTCCGACGCGCACGCGACCGCCTGCTTGGCGGTCAGCAGCTTCGCGATCGGGATCAGCGCGCGGGACAGCCGCTCGTCGGCGTCCTTCGTCGCCCCGTCGTGCTCCAGCGAGCCGATCAGCTGCACCGAGCGGAACGCGAGGCAGAACGCCCCCGCGTACTCGGCCTCGAGCCCGGCGAGCGTGTCGGCGTGCAGCGGCTTGTCGACGAGCAGCGCGCCGAACGCCGAACGCCGACGCGCGAAGTCCCCGGCGAGCGCGAGCGCGCGCCGCATGCCGCTGACCGCGCTCACGGCGTTCCACGTGCGCGTCACCGACAGCATCGGGGTGATCGCCCGGACGCCGTCGCCCGGCGCGCCGACGAGCGTCGCCGGCGTGCCCGCGAGCGTGAGCTCCGCGGTCGGCACCTTGCGAGTGCCGAGCTTGTCCTTGAGGCGGTTGACCTCGATGTCGCGCAGCCGGCCGTCGGCGTCGCGCAGCTCGACGAGGAACAACGCGAGCCCGCGGCTGCCGTCGGGGTTGCCCTCGGGGCGCGCGAGCGTGAGCGCCATGTTCGACGCCGTCGCCGAGGTGAACCACTTGGTGCCGTACAGCCGCCACTGGCCCGACGCGTCCTGCTTCGCGACGGTCTCCGACTGCGAGACGTCGGAGCCGCCGGTGCGCTCGGTCATCCACTGCCCGCTCGTCCACATCGCCTGGGGGTCGCGGGTCGTGAGCAGGGGGACGAAGCGCTCGATCAGCGCCTGGTTGCCGCTGCCGAGCAGCGTGCGCGCCGCGCCGTCGGTCATCGCGAGCGGACACGAGTAGACGTCGAGCGAGGGCCCGAGCACGTGCACGATCGCGAACTGGTGGGTCCGCGCGTGCTCGCGCAGGCGCGGCTCGTAGGCGGCCGCCACCATGCCGTGCTTGGCCGCGAGCACCTGGGCCTCCACCCACAGCGGCGAGACGTCGATGCGGTCGATCCGGTTGCCCCACGCATCCCACTGCGTGAGCGTCGGCTCGTTCGTGCGATCGAGCAGCTGCTTGCCGTACAGCTCGCACGTCAGATCGCCGAGCCCGCGCAGCTCGGCGGTGATGTCGCCGACCTCCATCGGCGGCAGGAAGCGCGCGAGCCAGGTGCGCAGCATCGGGTCGTCGTCGAACTGGTTGCCGAGCCGCGGAGGTTCCTGGAAGAACGCCATGGCCGAGCCTACCGCGCCGGGAAGCGAGATAACTTCGCGCCGTGAACCTGATCGTCGTCGAGTCGACCGAGCTGCGCGGCGACCGCTGCACGATCGGCAAGGACGATCGCCGGTTCGTCCACCTCCGCGACGTGATCGGACTCGCCGTCGGCAAGACGCTGCGCGCGGGCGTGGCGAACGGGCCGATCGGCGCCGCGGAGATCGTCGCGTTCGATGACGCCCACGTCGAGCTGCGGCTCGCGACCGACGGCGGCGTGCCGGCGCAGCTCCCGATCTCGCTCGTGCTCGCGATCCCGCGGCCCAAGGTGCTGTCGCGGGTCGTCGAGATCGCCGCGTCGTTCGGCGTCGCGCGGATCGATCTCACGAACGCGTGGCGCGTCGACAAGAGCTACCTCGCCTCGCCGCGGCTCGCGCCCGACGTCCTCGCACAGGCCGCGCGCCTCGGCGCCGAGCAGGGCGCGACCACGCGGCTGCCGACGATCGACGTCCACCGCCGCCTGATGCCGCTGCTGGACGCGCGCTGGCCCGCCGAGGCCAGCGGCGACGGACTCCGGCTGATCGCGCACCCCGACGCGCCGTTCCTCGAGACGATCGCGACGCCGCCACCGGACGCGATCGTCGCGCTCGCGATCGGCCCCGAGGGTGGATGGATCCAGCGCGAGGTCGACACGTTCGTCGCGCGCGGGTTCCAGCCGGTGTCGCTCGGCGCCCCGATCCTGCGCGTCGAGGCGGCGGTCGCGGCGCTGCTCGGCCAGCTCCTCCTCGTCCGCCGACGCTGATAGGATCGCCACCTGCCCCCACCGAGCTTCAAACCCAGCGG